>NZ_JAUOQN010000150.1:0-1699 GCF_030547555.1 Salipiger sp. 1_MG-2023
CCACCTACGCCCCGACGCCCGAGTTTGCGGCCAAGGCGCATGTCGGCGCGGCGCAGTATGATGAGATGTATGCGCGTTCGCTCAGCGATCCGGACGGGTTCTGGGGCGAGCAGGCGCAGCGGCTCGACTGGATGGCGCGCCCGACCCGGATCAAGGACACCTGCTTCGATTTCGGCAAGGTCAGCATCAAGTGGTTCGAGGATGGCGTGCTCAACGTCGCCTATAATTGCGTCGACCGCCACCTGCCGGCCCGCGCCAACCAGACCGCCATCATCTTCGAGCCGGACAACCCCGAAGACCCGGCCCAGCACATCACCTATGCCCAGCTTTACGACAAGGTGAACCGCATGGCCAACGTCCTGCTGAGCCAGGGTGTCATGCGCGGCGATCGCGTTGTCATCTACCTGCCGATGATCCCCGAGGCGGCCTATGCCATGCTCGCCTGCGCGCGGATCGGCGCCATCCATTCCATTGTCTTTGCGGGCTTTTCCCCCGACGCGCTGGCCAACCGCATCAATGATTGCGGCGCCAAGATCGTCATCACCGCCGACACCGCCCCGCGCGGCGGGCGGCGCACCGCGCTGAAATCCAACGCCGATGCCGCCCTGCTGCACTGCAGCGACAAGGTGCGCTGCCTCGTGGTAAAGCACACCGGCGATCAGACCAGCTGGATTCAGGGTCGCGATGTCGATCTCAACTACCTGATGGAGCACGCCGCCCCCGATTGCCCGCCGCGGCCGATGAACGCCGAGGATCCGCTGTTCATTCTTTATACCTCGGGCTCGACCGGCAAACCCAAGGGCGTGGTGCACAGCTCTGCTGGCTACCTGCTTTACGCCGCGATGACACAAGAAATGGTGTTCGACTACCATGAGGGCGACATCTACTGGTGTACCGCCGATGTCGGCTGGGTCACCGGGCACAGCTATATCGTCTATGGTCCGCTCGCCAACGGCGCCACCACGCTGATGTTCGAAGGCGTGCCGACCTGGCCCGATGCGTCCCGCTTTTGGCAGGTTTGTGAAAAGCACAAGGTCAACCAGTTCTACACCGCCCCCACCGCCCTGCGCGCGCTGATGGGCCAGGGCGACAGCTTTGTCGAAGGCTGCGATCTGTCCAGCCTCAAGCTGCTCGGCACCGTCGGCGAGCCGATCAACCCCGAGGCGTGGAACTGGTATAATGACAAGATCGGCGGCGGGCGCTGCCCGATCGTCGACACCTGGTGGCAGACCGAAACCGGCGGCCACCTGATGACCCCGCTGCCCGGCGCCCATGCCACCAAGCCCGGCGCGGCGATGAAGCCGTTCTTCGGCATCAAGCCGGTGGTGCTGGAACCCACCAGCGGCGAGATCATCGAGGCCCGCCCGACCGAAGGCGTGCTGGCCATCGCCGACAGCTGGCCGGGCCAGATGCGCACGGTCTGGGGCGATCACGAGCGCTTCGAGCAGACCTATTTCCAGCAATACAAGGGCTATTACTTCTCGGGCGACGGCTGCCGCGCCGACGCCGATGGCGATTACTGGATCACCGGCCGGGTCGATGACGTGATCAACGTCAGCGGGCACCGGATGGGCACCGCCGAGGTGGAATCGGCGCTGGTCGCCCACGCCAAGGTCGCCGAAGCGGCGGTGGTCGGCTACCCGCACCCGGTCAAGGGTCAGGGCATCTATTGCTACGTGACGCTGATGAACGATGTGGA
>NZ_JAUOQN010000151.1:0-1661 GCF_030547555.1 Salipiger sp. 1_MG-2023
CGCCGACGCCGCCGTAAAACCCAGTAGCTGCCATTCGCGGGAACTTTAGTCTTGTTTTCCAAGACAGATGCTTTCCCTCTTGAGTTCACACCGCGCGCTAGATCTCAGCGGTGCCGAGTGCGTCGAAGCGGTTGATGAGGGCAATGTGGATTTCTGCGCTACGGGGGTCGGGTCCCGCAAAGCGATGGGTTCGCCGAAGAATTGGAGGCAGCGCATTTTCTCCTCGGCCCTGCTTCGGACATGATAGCCCGACCACCTCTTCCAGACCGCCCACCTGAAGCAGCGGGCCGCGCGCAGGATATCGTTGCGGGCTCGGGCTGCCGATGTGTCCTCTTTCTACGGAAGACCGTACCTGCGGATCGGAATGCCAGCGGTGCCGCCGCGATCGAGGATCGCGGTGTGGCATCGGTGTGTATCATATGCGCCGTCAGCGGTCACGATGCCGAGCCGTTCGTCGGGAGGCATGTGGCTCAGCAGATCGGGCAGGACGGGGCTGTCGCCTTCCCGGCTGCGGGGCGAACTCGACCGCAGGGATGTCGGATGTGACAGTGCCTGTGGCCAGATGGACCTTGCGCCATTGGTGTCGCCCCTGAACACCGTGCTGGCGGGCTTGCCACTCGCCGTGGCCGAGGACCTCGATGCCGGTGCTATCCGCTGCCCGGCAGGGCATTGCACAGCAATGCCCGAGAGGGGACCAGAAGGTTCAGCGGCCCGTCGGTGCGGCGCTGGGGGATCTGCACCTTCAGGCTCTTCGGCCTCTGGCTCAAGATCGAATAGTCCGGGACGGCTCAATCCAGGTCCGCGAGCCGCAGCAAACTGGCTAGCATCCCGGCGGTCTGCCTGAGCGGCAGCCTTGAACAGCACTTTGATCCCCTCTCGGGACATTGATGTGCAATGCCCTGCCGGACAGTGGACAGGCAGAAGTGGATCGACCCATTCGAGAACACCGACGGGCGCCCTGCGCGGCCCTCACCCGGGGCGTACCACGCCATCTCCTTGCCCGGCCACCCTCTCACATATGCAAGCATGTGCTGCCGGGCAGTGGATTGGAAGCGACCCGCGCTTGCGGAGCCAGCGTTGTGGGCGAACTAGTTCACCGCGCGGTAGCGGACGGGTTCGGGCTTGCCCACGCCATCCGACTAACCGCATGGATTGGTGATGTGAATCCTCTGCCGTGAGAGTTCTGCAATAATACCTCGCCACAGCAACACCGCCCACTTGGGCATCACAAGCGTCTTACGTGTCAAACCACCAGCCCGCGCAGAGCCGTATCGCCAGCCTTAGCAAGCACATGGGAGCCTACTGACCATGATCCACGTGCAAGACCCGTCTTCTATTGAGTGACCCATCCCAAGGCTATGTCGGGCCTGTCCCGCGCCACTATTTGCCGCTGATCGAGAAGGGGCATGTCAAGATCTACAGGAAGTCGAGCATCTCGTTCGTGAACGCGTCCCAAGTATGGAACTTCATTCAGATGGACACGGCGTAACTATGTGAGAAGACGTGGGAACAAAACCCTTGAGCAGGATCTCTTCCAAAGAAAACAAGAAGATTTGGTGCGGTCGAGAAGACTCGAACTTCCACGGGAGCTATTGTCAAATCTGGTGTTTGGGCGGTCATCAAGCGGCGGCCTGATCTTGTGTTGATGGCTTGATGCCGTT
>NZ_JAUOQN010000152.1:0-1640 GCF_030547555.1 Salipiger sp. 1_MG-2023
ATCTCGAAGCCTATCGTGCCTTCATCGATGAGATCGTCGGCCGCCGGAACGCAGCCCAGGGCAAGCAGATAGCTGCAGAGCGGGCCTGTCTGCAGGCCTTGCCCACCCGTCGTACAACGGACTTCGAAGAAGTCATCGTCACGGTGTCGAGCACTGGAGGATTCACCCTGCGCAAGGTCTTCTACACCGTGCCTTCCCGCCTGATCGGGCATCGGCTTCGGATCCGCCTCTACGATGACCGGCTGGAGGTCTTCATGGGTGGCACCAAGTTGATGACGCTGCCGCGCGGGCGTGCCCATTCCGATGGACGGCACGACCAGGTGGTCAATTACCACCATGTCATTCACTCCCTGCGGCGCAAGCCGATGGCGTTGCTGAACCTTGTTTACCGCGACAAGCTTTTTCCGCGCCCGGCCTATCGACAGGCCTTCGAGATGTTGATTGCCCATCTGCCCGAGAAGATGGCCTGCAAGGTCACCGTCGAGCTGCTCGCGCTGGCGCATGACCGTGGCTGCGAGCGGGAATTGGCTGCGGAACTGGAGGCGGTCCTGAGTGCCGGGCAACTGCCCGATCCCGTGGCCTTGCGCAGGCAATTTGGTCCTGACCCATCGGACTTGCCAACCGTCACAGTGCAGCAGGTTGGCCTCGAAAGCTATGACGCGCTTGTCGCCCCGGCCGCCTGGATGGGAGAAACGGCATGATGAGCGCACATCCCATCGACGAGGCGCGTCTCGACATCATGCTGAACGAGCTGCGCCTGCCCACGATCAAGACCCTCTGGCCCCAGTTCGCTGAAACGGCCGATCGCGAAGGCTGGCCAGCAGCGCGCTTCCTCGCGGCGATCGCCGAGCACGAACTGGCCGAGCGCGCCAATCGCCGTATCGGACGCCATCTTGCCGAGGCTCACCTGCCGCCAGGCAAGACGCTCGACAGCTTCGCCTTCGAGGCTGTTCCAATGATCTCCAAGGCGCAGGTCATGGCCATGGCTGCAGGCGACAGCTGGTTGGCCAAGGGCGCCAATGTCCTGATGTTCGGTCCTCCCGGCGGCGGAAAAAGCCATCTCGCGGCCGCCATCGGTCTCGCCCTGATCGAGAATGGCTGGCGCGTTTTGTTCACCAGAACGACTGATCTGGTCCAGAAACTGCAGGTCGCGCGCCGCGAACTGCAACTCGAAGCCGCCCTCGCCAAGCTCGACAAGTTCGACCTGCTCATCCTCGATGACCTCGCCTATGTCACCAAGGATCAGGCCGAGACCAGCGTCCTGTTCGAACTGATCTCGGCCCGATACGAGCGACGATCCATCCTGATCACCGCAAACCAGCCCTTCGGCGAATGGAACAGGGTCTTTCCAGACCCTGCCATGACGCTTGCAGCCGTCGACCGGCTGGTCCACCACGCCACGATCTTCGAGATGAACGTCGAAAGCTTCCGGCGCCGCAGTGCCATGGAGGCAAAGCGAACCCGCGGACGGCCGGCCGCCTTCGCGACAATCAGCAACACGCCCCAGATTGTCGCGGAGCGTCAATCAACACCTGAAACAGAACTTGCCAGCGACAATCACGCTGATACGATCCCAGACACCGCGACGTAGAACCTCATCCAGATTGACGCGCAGGTCTCACTCAGATTGTCGCGCTATA
>NZ_JAUOQN010000153.1:0-1602 GCF_030547555.1 Salipiger sp. 1_MG-2023
TCGGTCTGCTCATCCCCTCCAGTTATCGCACTGGATTCGCAAGGTGAATCCCTCACAGGCTTTGTGCAACAGAGCCTGTCTGATCTCTTCTGGCTGAGCGCGGCGCAGATAGCGTGTGTTGAGCCATTCTTCCCCAAGCTTCACGGCAAGCCTCGCGTTCGCTGCCCGGCAGGGCATTGCACAGTCATGTGTGAGAGGGGCGCCGCGTCCAGTCTCGGCGTCAAAAAGGGGAGGGCTGATTGGTCGCACCAAGGGCGGCATGAACACGACGCTACATGCCATCCGCGACAGCAAGGGCCGCCCGATCAGTTTCTTCGTCTCTGCCGGGCACTACATCGGGGCAGGGGCACTGCTTGACAGCCTGCCGACTGTATATCGGTTGCTCAGGGATCGGGGCTACGACGCCGATTGGTTCAGATAATCCTTTCAAAACAGAGGGATACGCGCCTGCATCCCTGGCTGAATGAGACGCAAGACAACCGCGAAATTCCCATCTCGGGACATCGCTTTGCAATGGCCTGCAGTGCAAGGGACAAGCGTCGCTGCAAGCGCCGTAACCGGATCGAAATCATGTTCGGCAGGCTCGAGGACTGGCGGCGTGTGAAAACCGTTACGACTGGCGCCCCAAACTATTCTTCTCAGCCGTCGCTCTCGCCGCAACCGTCATCTATTCGCTATGAATCCTGGGCCTTCTGCATCCCTGCTCTGCTATTTTGCCTCGGTCACCTTTCTTGGTCGAGGCAGGTGACGGGGCGGTGTATGGCGTCTGGGCCTTGTGGCCTGACCACGTCTGCTAGCGAGCCAGCACCGTCTCTCTTTCATCATCTCGAACAGTTGGATGCGGCCGACATGGACTACGGAGCAGAAGGACGAGAGCATGAGCGCGCTATCATCCGAACAGGACATCGGCATAGACGTCTCGCGCGACTGGCTGGACATCTATTGCCTGCCCGATACGACGCGACCTTCGGTCGCCGAACACATCGGAGGGCCATGCCCGGATGGCGTCTCTCGCGCTGCGGCGTGGCGCTCTGGTCTGCTTCGAAGCTACCAGCGGGGAGGAGTGGCGGTTATGGGCTTCGCTGGGCGCGCTGCGGATCGTCGTGCGTCAATTGCCGCCAGCCGTGGTACCCGGGCCAAGACGGATCGATGCGGAACTCATCGCTCGCGTCATGGTATTGCGCCCCGAGGCGGGACGTAGCCATCCGGCCTGAAAGTTGCGCGCGATCAGAGCTTTGACATAGAAGCGAGCGCAACTTGTCGAAATGCCAAAGCGGCTACTTGCCCAGATCAAGGCACACGAAAACCGCGCGAGCGTTGGACTGTTCACCGACATGGATTTGAAGGCTCTGCTCGATATCAGGATCTCAGAGCTGGAAGAACGCATCGAGCAAGCCGTCGCTGCCGACGGAACACTGGTCGAAACCGCCGGTATTCTGCGCTCCATTCTCAGGGGCGGTCCCGTTGCCAGCGCTATGCTGATCGCCGACCCGAGCTCGAGGCCATATCCGCAGAACAGGCCGCAGCCCGATGATGTCCCAACTGATGGTGTAGCTCACGACGGGCCTCGCGCTCACCGGCGGGCCGAGCTTGTCAGTCGCG
>NZ_JAUOQN010000154.1:0-1598 GCF_030547555.1 Salipiger sp. 1_MG-2023
CACGCGATGAAGGACTGGCACAAACTCAAGCCAGAGCTGTTCAAGAAACAGCCATATTACCTGCCGGGATGTGACAGATAACACCAACGTCGCCCAAAAGCTTGTGCAATTCCCTAAACAAGATCATGTGGGAGCTTGTGACACATCCCTCAGATCCATCCATACCCTTGGCCACGCTTGGCTGGTCTTCGTATTTTGACAACCAGCTTACGCCGGGCGAAGCGGATCTTGTGAAGATACGTATTGCAACGATCCATCGCAGCAGGCTGATCGCGAAATCCGCGTTCGGAACCGAAAGGATTGGCCTGCCGGAGGGCGTCGCCACAACGGCATTCGCCGTCGGAGATTGGATTCTGGTGGACCCCGTGACGATGGTTCTGGTTCGGCGGCTGGCAAGACATACCCTGCTGGAGCGGCGCACTGAGGGCGACCGGCCCCGGCAACTGATCGCCGCCAATGTGGATACTGTCGTTATCGTCACGTCCTGCAATGATGACTTCAATCCGGCACGGCTGGAGCGATACCTTGCCATCGCGAACGAAGCCGGCACGGCTCCCGTTATCGTTCTGACGAAGATCGACATGGTCGCCGATACCGCTCCATACTTGCGACAGGCAAAAGAGCTTCAGCTCGGTCTCGATGTCCTCCTTGTAAATGCAAAGACACCGGAGGCGGTAAAGGCCTTGGCCCCTTGGTGCGGCCCGGGGCAAACCGTGGCCCTCGTCGGATCGTCAGGGGTGGGAAAATCGACGCTGCTGAACATGCTCACCTGTAAGCCCCCTGAGGAGGTCCAGCCGACCGGCCCCGTGCGCGGGTCCGACGACAAAGGACGCCATACAACAACGTCGCGCTCACTTCACGCGATCGTCGGTGGAGGATGGGTTATCGACACGCCGGGCATGCGGACAGTGCAAGTAAGCGACGTTTCATCCGGCCTCGACGTGCTGTTTGCGGAGATCGTCGCCTTGGCGCACGATTGCAGATTCAGGGACTGCACCCATGCCATGGAACCTGGTTGTGCGGTTCAGGCTGCGATAGCCTCAGGTACTCTCGATCAGGCCCGCCTCGACCGATGGCGCAAGCTCTCCAGCGAAAACGCGTCTAACACCCGGCAACAGTCAGGGGCGCGCGGCAACAAAACCACCAAGGCTCGGCGCAGCAGGAGACCATGAAATTTTTGCGATGTTCCGGCCCTGAGCGGACGAGGTGGATGGCTCCTGCCCCACTGGCATCGGACGTGCCGAAGTGCCGTTGTCATCGACTGCAAGGAAAGGAGCCACCCAATGAAGTAGAGACTGTGGGCCTGAATTTGGCCGACCATGCACTAATATTCAAACCGGACAACTCGATGGGGGCAGACCACGAAGATGCGGGTCGGTCTGGATCGTTCGTTGTATCCCTTACACAACTTGGTCGAGCGGTGCTCCAACAAGCTCCTGAGCGCCCTCCGCATCGCCACCCGCTACACCAAACCCCGAGCGCTTCCTGAGCTTCATGGAATCACGTCCCTCCGCCTCTCGGTCGGTGACGTCCCCAGACGTGGTGTAGCTTACGGTGGCCATCGGGTTTCCCGGTAGGGTCGGGTTGCGAGAACCAAC
>NZ_JAUOQN010000155.1:0-1525 GCF_030547555.1 Salipiger sp. 1_MG-2023
CAACCAACCCGATCAGCAGGTGCAACGAGTAGCTTAAATCACGCCAGATCCTGTCCAAGAGATCGGGAGCAGCTCAAGACGCTTTGCCCGTCCTCTGCAAGCTCTGCGTCGATCTGTTCGATGCCCAGCAGTTCGCGGTTCAGCGCCTGTCGGAATGCGGCGGCTATGTCGTCAGTCACCATCTTTATGGTCCTTCTGTTCAGCTTCCAGCGCCAAGATCCGCGCGTGACCGGCGCGAACCTCGGCTTCCAGTGCGTCGATGCGGCGGCGCAAAGGTCGGGTCACATCCGCGAAGATCTCGGCCTGACCTTGCATCAGGTCCGACAGCGCCTTGTGCGTGACCGGCTTGTGTCCGTGTTCCGCCAGGAAGGCTTTCAGCTGTGCCGCGCCGGGGTCGTCGGGGATGCGCCGTCCCCCGGTGGCATCCGTCGTAAGGAGTGCCTGTTCTTCGGCAGTCATGGGTTGCGCGGTATCCCACTTTTCCCAGGCCAAAAGGATCTGCTCACGAGACGCAGCCATCAGCTGTATTCCTCGAAGGTGACGAAGGCCGCTGCATCATCGCGCACCGGAGCAAGCCCAAGGCTCAAGACGTATTTCACCGCGCTGCTGTGGGTCTGAAACAGGGATACCACCGTGCTGCCGGTCGCGCCGGTGCTGGAATTGCTTGGGTCATCTGTCATTTCAATCGAACCTTCATCGGTCGATGTGATTTCCAGCCGCTCAATATGGCCCCCGATTGCCGCAGCGTCGATCAGTCCTATGCGGTTGCCCGTAAAGCCGGACGTCATCACTGCCGGGATTTTTGCGATGTAGCCGCCAAACGGGTTGAGTGTTTCATCGTTCATCAGCGCCAGCATGTTCGCCGCCTGCGGGGAGACGGCCCAGACAAGATTTCCTGCCGCGCGGGTGTTAACCCGGTTCAGCGCAGCCAGCATCCACACATGGAGGTCGTCGGGGTCAGCGCGTCCAAGCTGGCTGTTGAAGGTCGGATCATAGGTGCCGCCATTCGTGAGTTTGCCAAACAGGAAACGGTCACAGGCAGTGGCGATTGCCGCGCGAAGCTGGGCGTTGACGAAGTTCTGTCCAGCCGCGCTCGTGTTGTTCCAAAGCTCATTGGTCAGCACCAACGCAGCTGCGATTTTTTCCGGGTTCACGATCAGCGGATCGTCCCATGACAGACCCTGCACGGGGATTGGCAGGCCACCGCCCACAACGGCAGCGTTGGCTTCCAAGCCGATGGACATCAGCCGCGTGTTGAAAGGCACCTGCAACGCCCAGCGTTCGGAAAAGATGCGCGCCAGAACCGATTGCGTTTTCACCTGCGAAATGAAGGACGTGACAGCGGCAGAATTGCCTGCAAGGCCGGCAGCGTCGTCGGTCGTTGATGCACTGACAGCGGCTTTAATCTTCGCGGCGAGATCAGCCGGCGCGCCCATTTCTCGTGCCGGAAGGTGACGTCCCCAGACGTGGTGTAGCTTACGGTGGCCATCGGGTTTCCCGGTAGGGTCGGGTTGCGAGAACCAAC
>NZ_JAUOQN010000156.1:0-1479 GCF_030547555.1 Salipiger sp. 1_MG-2023
GGTTGGTTCTCGCAACCCGACCCTACCGGGAAACCCGATGGCCACCGTAAGCTACACCACGTCTGGGGACGTCACCGTTGTAGCTTGGTGCCTCGGGCGGTCACATCATCTACACCTATTCTAGCCACAGGTCTCCAATCGCGGCCCTGATGGCGCTATTTGTATCGTCGCTGTCGCCCGATACGGCCAGCCCGACGAGCGCACCCTTGTTGCCTCCGAAGGCGCGGGAATAATCTGCCGCCAGGTCGACACTCTCGCGATGCGATCCGATTCCGGCTTGCCTCAACGCAATGGTTACACCCTGACCCGGTGGGCCATAGGGTGAACGAATGATCTGGCCCTTTGCGTGATTTCCCCCCCAAGTATATTGCATGATCCGCACATCGTCATTTCCAAGCAGGCTACGGATGTTGGCGCCCTCAAGCTCCGGCGCCATGCGTTCGGGCACGAAAACAAAGTAGAGCGAGATATTCCGATCATCGCCGCCCTTCTGCGCAAGGTTTGTTGCCGGAACGGACTGGTCCACCGTCCAGGTCCATGATGCGCTCGAGGTCCCCCAATCCGCCTGTGGCAGACGCGTCCAGGCGATCGACACCGATCCTTTGGAAATCAGGCTGAGGTTGGTACCAAACCGATAATCGTTGGAGCTGAACAACGACAAACGTTGCTCCTGCCAACCATTGCCAAAGCTGATATTTCCGGCCGAAGCCGTTGTCGCTTGAGCCAGGAGAAGGGTGAGTAGCAGTGCAGGGCGCATGGGGTCTTTCATATGACAACTCCGCTTAACCTATCGCGTTACCGATGGGTGCAAAGGGGAAGAACACCGACCTGACGAAAATGTCAGGCGGTCGACAAGCGTCGCAGCATGATCCTGACCTGCAATTGCCCCTTCATCCCTGCACGAACTGATCCCGGCTGGTGTTTGCGAGGATCGGCTCAAGATGAGCAATGCCCTTCGGCGCACCCGGAAACCGGATTTCCCGAGGCATGGTTCCCAAGTTCGGCCAGACAGGGTGTTTACCTGCCATCGTTGCGCCGCTCTGAGCCAAGGCATGTCTTTTGCCAGGGCCTTTGCTCAGGCGGGTGCGAAAAGATGCCGCTTACCGTCGCGACCGCCCCTTAAACAGAGTGGGTTGGCCCTCCAGCATGTTTCTTCGAAGAATACTTAGGGGGCATTGCATATTAAATTCAATGTCTTGGCTCTGTTTTGGCGAACGCCTTTAAGGCCGGGTGCATTTTTCCGTTTTGGATTTTCAGCGGGTTCGCGGGCCTTACCCATGTGCAAAGCCAGCGGCCGGTGAGGTTCGTCTCTTGCACAAAAGAAAACCCGCACCCTCGGGTGCGCACCTGGAAGTTGGGGCAAAGATCGCCCTTGTATCACTTGCCGCGCCAGAGGTGCTCTGGAGCTATTGTCAAATCTGGTGTTTGGGCGGTCATCAAGCGGCGGCCTGATCTTGTGTTGATGGCTTGATGCCGTTG
>NZ_JAUOQN010000157.1:0-1315 GCF_030547555.1 Salipiger sp. 1_MG-2023
GTGACCGAGGCTGTAGGATAAGTGTGTCCGGGGGAAGGGGCAGCTTGGCCATCAGCGGCTTTGTGCAACAGAGCCCATCGGAGTGTCTAAGTCTGGGCCAGATTTAACCAGACTGAGCGGTTCTGGTGGGGACCATCGAACGCCGCTTCGTGAATAAATTTTGCCAAGTCTGTAGGATACGATCACGGCAGCCATGGAACGGGGGGACGTTCAGCCACAAGTGAAGGTGACGCCACGGCTTCACCGCGACGGTCGTTCCAATCAACCCCAAAGGCTCTCCATGAACTCGCATCTTCCTGGAAACATCTTCAGCAACAATGCCCCGCTTTACTGGCAGCACGGCCTCCCGGCTATGCCGCTGATTGCTGGTCAGAAGCGGCCCGCTATCCCCGGATGACAGCTGTTTGCAGACCGCCTCCCCTCGAAAGAGGAAATGGCGGCCTGGCTGCGCGCCTACCCGGACGGAAATATCGGGATGGCGATGGGACCGGCTTCTGGCCTGGTGGCAGTGGACATTGATACCGACGATCCGGTCGTGATCGGCATCCTCGACCGCCTGCTGCCGCCCAGCCCCTGGCATCGGGTCGGGGCCAAGGGCATGGTCCGTATCTTCAAGTTCAGCGGAGAGCGGACCACCCGCATCCAGACCCCCGAGGGCATGATCTGCGAAATCCTGTCGAAGGGCACCCAGATTTGCTTGCCGCCGTCGATCCACCCGGACACGCAGCGGCCCTATACCGCCAACGCCAACCTCTATGACGTGCTCGACAGCGTTCCGAAGCTCATGGTGGGCATCGAGGAGCTGATCCGCGAAGAGCTGATGGAGGCGGGCTACGACGTCGGCAAGGGTGGCACCCTCACGAAGACCATGGACTTCGTCCCTGCCGGGGCGCGCGACAACAAGATGGTCGCCATGGCCGGTCTGCTGGCCCGTGCCGTGCTGCGCGGGGAGCGCAGCCTGAACGACGCCCTGTCCGAGATCGCGCTCTGGGTCGAGGAGAAGGTCGAGCATGTGATCGGTGATCCGATCTCCGTCGAGAAGGCCCAGAAGAAGCTCGTCGAGTTTGTCAACCGCGACGTTCACGGGATCCGCAAGATGGCCCTGCCATCCGGCTGGGATGACGGCCTGGAGATCGCGCAGACCGAGGCTCTGGGGCTTGACATCAGCGAAGACGACGAGAAGTGGTCGATCACCCGGCTGATCAACCAGATGGCGTATGACTTCCAGGAGAACCCGGCGAGCTATTGTCAAATCTGGTGTTTGGGCGGTCATCAAGCGGCGGCCTGATCTTGTGTTGATGGCTTGATGCCGTTG
>NZ_JAUOQN010000158.1:0-1253 GCF_030547555.1 Salipiger sp. 1_MG-2023
CTCCTCGCGAACCGAGCTGCATCGAACGCCAGCTCAAGGGAAAACGTTCCTTACAGCAGGAGTTTTTCAGCGGCCTGCTAAAGCCAAGCCTGCCAGAAGCCGACACCCCTCAGAGGCCATACATATTTCGTGTGTTACCCATTTCCTCCGGTCAAATCCTGCGCGAGCATCAATGCATTGCCGTCCGGGTCGTAGAAAGTCGCGGTCTTGACCATGCCCTCGACGACATCCGTCTCGCCATCAAATTTGACTTTGGCCTGCTCCAGCTTCTGCCGGGCCGAATCCAGCTCAACGATCCCAAAGACTGGCACGCAGTTGCCGGGTGTTGGCTTGGTGTGCTCGCCAAGGCCAATCACGACACCGGACGTGTTCGTCCGAAGCTCGGACCAACCCGCGTCATCGGCATGAAAGAGCAGCTCGAACCCCAGCATGGTTTCGTACCATTTTGCGCTTGCGTGGCGGTCTTTGACCGACATGGCGATGGTGATGGTCTGATCGACGGAAACAAGTGACATGGGCTTTCCTTAATATTAAAAATATACTAACTATACTTTATGGACATAAAGCTATTTGTCAACGTCACTTCAAGGGCCTGGGCAATGCCCATTTTATCGAGCCTGCATTCAGGTGTCGCCGGTAGGCAAGCGCCGCTCTTGGCTGCGACGGGCGCGAGCAGGACAGCCTTCACGCAAAGCATGGATCATTTGATCGAACTGGGCTTGCTCGAACGAAACCCCGGTTACGGTCATTCGCTGCGCCCGGAATTCCAGCTTACAAAGCTGGGGAGGACGGTCGCGGCCATCGCTGGTAAAATTCACGATATTTCTAACGAGGAGGATTGGCCCTTGCTGCGCCGATCATGGACTTTGCCGGTTCTGACGTCGCTTCACAAGCCAAGTTATTTCATGGACATCAAGCGACACCTGCCGACTGTTACAGACCGGGCGCTGTCTCAATCATTGAAATCAATAGAAGCAAGGAACTGGGTGTGCCGAAGTGTGGATGGAGCCGCCCGCCCACCTAGATCCATCTATAGTGCTGTGAATACTGGTGGCCTGATCAGTCAGGTTATTGCGCCCGAAGTCATTTTCAGCTAGCCGAACAGGCCATCAATGAAAGATGATGAATTCGCGAAGCAGCCATTGAGCTTGGCGGAGCAAACGGCAACTTTCTCCGGATGGTGTTGAAAAACTCGACCCGAATTTCCGGCCGGCGAGTTAGGCAGAGCGTTCCTGCTGATGTCTCACGCCGGT
>NZ_JAUOQN010000159.1:0-1248 GCF_030547555.1 Salipiger sp. 1_MG-2023
CTGCACCAGCTCGTGCAGTTGCGGCTGTTGTGCGGGGTGGGTGCGCTGTGTTCAGAGCCCTGCGGCTATGGTGAGGTTGATGCGGAAGCGGTCGCGGCGGCGTTGGTAGCGGCGGGTCATTTCGGCGGAGGCGTGGCCGAGGTGTTTTTGCACGTGGCGCTCGTCGACCTCGGCGGAACTGGCGAGGCCGGCGCGCAGGGAATGCCCCGAGAATAAGGCGAGGCGTTCGGCCTCGGGCAGCTCGGGGCGCAGGCCGGCCTCCAGCACGGTGCGCTTGATCAGCCGCGCCACGTGCCGGTCGTTCAGCCGGGTGTGCAGCGCGCGGGTTCCATCCCGCGATGTCGCCACGAAGATCGGCCCGAAATCGATCTTGGCGAAATGCAGCCATTGCTCCAGCGCCTGCACCGGGCAGGTCAGCTCCGACGACCCACGCCCGACCTCGACCTCGCGCCAGCCGGTCTTGGCGTTCAGCGTCAGCAGTGCGCCGCCCGCCATGATCTCGACCCAGCCGCAGCTGTCCGGGGTGTCATCCTTGCGGACATCGAGCCCGACGATTTCCGAGCGCCGCAAGCCGCCGGCATAGCCCAGCAGCAGCATCGCCCGGTCCCGCAGCCCGCGCAGATCATAGGGCAGGGTGGCTGTCATGGCGCGGATATCCTCGGGGAGGATCGCGGCCTTCTGCACCGGCGGGCGGGCATGTCGGCGCTTGATGCCCGCCAGCACCGTGGCGATATGGCGGTTCTTGCGATCGAGGGCGAAGCCGCGCTGTGCGTAGTTCCATGTCAGGCCCGACAGGCGGCGATCGATGGAGCTGACGGCGAGGGCGGGAGCGCGCCCGGACGGCGCGGCGAGATCGGCCAGATAGAGCCCGATCATCTCGGGGCAGGGCGGCAGCGGCTCGGTGCCCTTCTTTCGGCACCAGCGGGCGAACTGCGCCCAGTCCTTGCTGTAGGCCTTGAGGGTGTTGTCGGAGGCCGCGGCGCGGGCATAATCGCGCGCCGTGTCGACGAGCCGGTCCAATGCGCCCGATCCCGCCACATGGGCGGGCAGGGTGAGGGCCTCGCGGGGCGCCTGTTCACCGTCCTTGCCGATGGGCGCGTCTGGTGCTGATGATTTGTCTGTCTCGGAGGGCATGTTTCCCCGCAAACCCGTTGCGTTTCGGACAGGGCGGCAAGCGGCCACGCATGTCTGATAAGGCAAACTTATGGGACATATTGGCAAAGCGCAAGATGCGGCGGTTTTGGAGGC
>NZ_JAUOQN010000016.1:0-87439 GCF_030547555.1 Salipiger sp. 1_MG-2023
GGGGGGGGCCCCCCCCCCCTCGCCCACTTTCCTTGGGGCCTTTAAAAAAACCTTCCCCCCCCGCGTTGTTTTGGGGGGTGGGGGGGGGGGCGGGGCCCCCCCCCCCCCCCCCCCCCCCACCGCCCTAAGTCAAGGTTTCCCCCGCTGGGCGGTTGTTCCAAGTGATGCGCGCCCCTCCTCCGGGCGGCATCCGAAGCGCCGCGAGGATCTTTTCCGGTGTCGCGGGCAAAGATTTCATCCGGACACCGATGGCGTCATAGATGGCGTTCATGATCGCCGGACAGGTCGGCACCAGCGCCGGCTCTCCGATGCCCTTGGCGCGCAAGGGGCTGGTCGGGTCCTCGTCTTCGACGATGATGCAATTGATCTGCGGCACATCCAGCGCCGTCGGCAGGATGTACTTGGCAAAGCCATGGGTGGTCGGGTGGCCGCCCTCGCAGATGTGCTCCTCCATCAGCGCCTGCCCCAGCCCCTGCACCACGCCGCCCTCGATCTGGCCTTCGACACCGCGCGGGTTGATGCAGCGGCCCACGTCATGCGCGGCCCAGATGCCCAGCACCTGCACCTCGCCCGTCCATGTGTCGACCTCGACCTCGGCGACCTGCGTGCCGAAGACATAGGTCTGCCACGGGCTGCCCTTGCCATCCACCGGGTGCAGCCCGGTGCCATGGGCGGTAAAGCTCGCCGCCCCCACCGGCACCACGCCGCGCCCCTTGCAGATCGCCACCGCCTCGGACAGCGTCATGCGCAGGTTGCTGCCCTCGACCCAGATCTCGCCGTTGAAGGCGCGCAGGCTGTCTTCGGGGGTGTCCCAATGCTCGGCGATCTGTTCGAACAGCATCTTGCGCGCCTCGCGCGAAGCCAGCGCCACCGAATTGCCGATCATGTAGGTCTGCCGGGTGGCGCCCGCATGGGCCGCCTCGGGAGAGCGGGCGGTGTCGTTGTCGCCGATGGTGACATCCTCGGGGCGCGCGCCGGTTTCCTCGGCGGCGACCTGCGCCAGCACCGTCAGGATGCCCTCGCCAATCTCGGTAACGCCGGTGACCACCTTGATGGTGCCGCCGTCGTCGATCTCGGCCCAGGCCCCGGCCCGGTCGATGGTCGCGGTGCGGGCGATGCCGTACCAGCTTGCCGCCATGCCCCGCCCGCGCTTGCGCCGGGTGTCGGCGCTGGTCTGAGTGATCGCGTTCATTCTGCCGCCTCCGTCGATGCCTTGGTTGGATGATCGCCCTGCGACAGGTCCGCTGCCTCGGCGACGATGCGCGCGCCCAGCGTGCAGGGCTTGCGGGTATCCGCGCCGCCCAAGTCGCGCCGCGCCGCACCGCGCACGTTCGGCGCGCCGCTCTCCCAGCGGCTGGCGGTTTCGGCCGCATCCAGCACCATGTCGAGCGATGCGCGGTCAAGCCGATGCTGGGTGTGGGTGATCGAGCCCTTGCGGTACATGTTGATGCGCCGCAATTCGAACGGGTCCATGCCCAGCGCCTCGGCGGCCATGTCCATCATGCTTTCGGTGGCGAATTGCGCCTGCATGCCGCCAAAGGTGCGGAACGCGCCCGACGGCGTGTTGTTGGTATAGACCGCGCGGGTATCGACCTGAAGGTTGTGCACCTCGTAAGGCCCGCAGGACAGGATCGCCGCCTTGCGCATCACCCCTTCGGAGCTCATGCCATAGGCGCCCCCGTCCGAGAGCATGTCAAAGGTGATGGCAGTGATCTTGCCGGTCCGCTTCAGGCCCATCTTGTAGCTGACCTTGGACGGATGCCGCTTGGCCGAGGCGATCAGGCTTTCCTCGCGGGTGAAATTCAGCTGCACCGAGCGGCGGGTCCTGATCGCCGCAAGCGCCAGCATGCCCTGATAGATCATGTCTTCCTTGCCGCCAAAGCCGCCGCCCACCGCAGACATCACCATGCGCACCTTGTTGATCGGCAGGCCAAGGATATCGGCCAGCATGTGACGGTGATGGGTGATGTTCTGGCTGGGCGAATGCACCGTCACCACGTCGTCGTGATCGACAAAGGCCACCCCGGCCTCGGGTTCAAGATAGGCATGCTCCACCGATTGCGTGCTGAAGCTGTCCTCGATGATCAGGTCGGCCTCGGCAAAGCCCGCCTCGGGGTTGCCCTTGCGCAGCGGGATATGCTTGACGACATTGTCCGGCGCGTAGTCGTGGATCACTGGGGCGCCGGGGGCGATCGCGTCTTCGGGGGTGCCGATCACCGGCAGCGGCTCATATTCGACCTTGATCGCAGCGATGGCCCGGCGGGCGGTCAGCAGATCCTCGGCGGCAACGGCGGCAACCGCCTCGCCGACGTGGCGCACCTTGCCGCGCGCCATGATCGGCTGGTCATGCACAAACACGCCAAACCCATCCTTGCCAGGCACATCGGCGGCGGTGATGACGCATTCCACCCCCTCCATCGCCTCGGCGGCGGAGGTGTCGATCGACAGGATGCGGGCATGCGGATGCGGGCTGCGCAGCACCTGCATCTGCAGCATGTCGACCAGTTTCATGTCGGCGGCGTAGCGCAGGCGCCCCGTAACCTTGGCCGGGGCGTCGATGCGGCGCACGTTGTGGCCGATGAAGCTGTCGCCAAGCGGCTCGTCGGTATCAAGATCGCCCTCGGGGCGGCGCCCGGCGATCACGTCACGGGCGATTTCCACCGCTTCGAGGATCTTGGTGTAGCCGGTGCAGCGGCAGATGTTGCCACCCATGCGCTCCTTGATCTCGTCAATATCGGCCTCGGGGTTCAGCCGCAGGCAGTTGGTCGCCGCCATCACCATGCCGGGAATGCAATAGCCGCACTGGCTGGCGCCGGTCTTGTGAAACGCCTTTTGCACCGGGGTCAGCGGGCCCATCCCCGCCAGCCCTTCGATGGTTTCGATGCGCGCGCCCTCGGCACGGGCCGCCGGCACGAGGCAGGATTTCACCAGCTTGCCATCGACAAACACCGAACAGGTGCCGCATTCCCCGGCGCCGCAGCCTTCCTTGGTGCCGGTCAGGTTGAGATCGTCGCGCAGCAGATCAAGCAGGCGTTTATGGGTTGCGACGGTGCGGGCGACCTTGCGGCCGTTGACCTCGCAGGTGATCCTGGTCTCAGACATTGGCCATGTCCTCCATGGTTTGCAGCGGAGCCTTGGCCCCGGCATTGCTCAGCGCTTCCGACAGGGCGGCGCGCACGAAACTGACCACCACGTCGCGGCGGTAATCGCGGCGCGAGCGCGAGGCGACCTTTTCCGCCGCCAACCCGGCAGCGGCTTGCATCAGTTCTTCGGACAGCGGCTCGCCGCGCAGCATCCGTTCGGAATCGTCCAGCCGGATCGGCCCCGGACCGACGCCGCCAAGGGCAAGGCGCACGTCCTCGAACACCCGGCCGCTTTCATCGAGCTTGACCAGCGCCGCGCAGCAGGCGACCGAGATCACCAGCGAGCGCCGCTGGCCGACCTTCTGGAACGCCCCGCCATAGCCGTAGCAGGTATCAAGAAAGACCCGTGTCATGATTTCGCCCGGCGCGATCACGGTGCGGCCCGGCCCGGTGATGAAATCACGCACCGCCACCCGGCGCGACGTGATGGCATCGCCGTCAAGCTTGGAAAGCTCGACAAGCCCGTTCAGCGCCACCACCGGGGGCGTGCCATCGGCCACCGGCGAGGCGTTGACCAGATTGCCCGCAAGCGTGGCGGTTTCGCGGATCTGGTCATCGGCGAACCAGATCGACACATAGGGCATGCAGGGCAGCGCCCGGCGCAGCACCGGATCGGTCAGGAAATCCTGATAGACCGTCCCGGCGCCCAGCGCGACATGACCGTTGGCGAAGTCATAGCCGCGCAGCTCGGTGACCCCGGTCAGGTCGATAAGCGCGGGCAGATGGACATCTCCAAGGCGGCCATCCCGGGCGGCAGGCAAAAGGTCGGTCGCGCCGGAAACCAGCCGGCTTCCCTCGGGCGCATCCCGCCAGAGGCGCAGCGCCTCGGGCAGAGAGGTCGGACGGTGATAGGCATCGTAGGTCAGCATGGGACTGCACCTCTTCGATCAGTCGGCATCAGCGGCCCCGCGCGCCAAAGCCGTGGCGTCGGCTGCGGGTCGAAACAGGGGATCAGAGGCGCGGATGTCCCGCGCCCCCTGCGCGGTTACTCGGCGGCGACGCGCTGCGCCTCGGCGTGCTTGTTCTTGACCACCACCTTGATGGCGTCTTCGACACGGTCCTTGGCGTAGCGCAGCGCCTCGGGCAGATCTTCCATCTGGAAGGTATGGGTGTGGATCAGCGTGGCATCGAAGCGCTTCTGGCGCATGAAGGCCTCGGCGCGGTGGGTCGCGGTCTTGCCCTCGCCCCGGATGCCGTAGAGGTAGATGTTGTTGCGCACCAGATAGGCGATATCCACCTCGGGCGAGCTGCCCGGAAACGCCGCAAGACAGATGCGCCCGCCCCGGTTGACCATCTGCGCCGCCTCGTTCAGCGCCTGCGGCGCGCCCGAGCATTCAACCACGTAATCGACACCCTTGCCGCCGTTCAGCTCGCGGATCTTCTCGACAACGTTTTCTTCCTTGCGCACGTTCACCACGTGATCGGCGCCCAGCTGCTTGCCGATCTCAAGCCGATTGTCGCGGGTGCCGGTCAGGATCACCGGCTGCGCGCCCAGCGCCTTGGCCACCGCCGCCCCCAAAAGGCCGATCGGCCCCGGCCCGGTCACCACAACGCTTTCCCCGGCCACCAGCCCGCCAAGTTCGGTCAGACCGTACATCGCCGTGCCCGCGGTCACGACCAGCGTCGCCTCTTCGTCACTCATGCTGTCGTCGACATGCACCAGCGTGTTGACGCTGTTGATTGCGTATTCGGCAAAGCCGCCATCGGTGGTGAAGCCATTGGCGCGGTGGCCCTTGTCGACATCGCCGTAATTCTTGCCGTAATTGTGGCACGAGGTGTACATGCCCTCACGGCAACGCTTGCACTGGCCGCAACCGGCGTGGATTTCGACGGTGACGCGCTCGCCGATGGCATATTCATCGACGCCCGGCCCAAGGGCGACGACGGTGCCCATGTATTCGTGACCGGGGGTGAAATTCTTGTTGAACGGATCGCCGCCGTGGATCTGCGCGGGCGGGCCGTGGTGGATGATCTCAAGATCCGTGGCGCAGATCGCCACGGCGTCGATGCGCACCAGCACCTCGGCCTTGCCCGGGCTGGGCACCGGCTTGTCCGCCAGCGTCAGCTCGCCGGGATCGCCCAGCACCCAGGCCTTCATCGTCTCGGGGATCGGGTAATCCTTGTGGGTCGTCACCTTGCCCTGCATTGCCATGATAGTCTCCTCCTCTTTCTTCAGGTCCCGAACCGCGTCGCGGTTTCGATCTTGCGTGAAAAGTCGTTGCCAGCGGCGACCATCGCGCCGATGAGCATCTTGCGATACGGCTCGCTCGCCATCGCGGCGGGAATGGTGACCGAGATCGCCCCCACCACCGCGCCGGTGCCATCGCGCACGCTGGCGCCAATGCAGCAGATGCCGAGGCGGAATTCCTCGTCATCGACCGCGTATTTGTGACGCCGCACCAGCCGCAATTCCTCGATCAGCCCCGACAGGCTGGTCACCGTGCGCGGGGTGTAGCGCGTCAGCCCATGCGCCGAGATCACCCGCACCAGTTCGGTGTCGGGGATCCATGCAAGGATCGACTTGCCGGTCGCCGTGGCATGGGCGGCGGACATCTTTTCGATCTCGTCGGCCTCTTCGACCTCGCCGGTGGGGTCGGGAAAGCGCAGCTTGGTGATCAACGCGTTTTCCGACATCACCGCCATTTGCACCCCGTGCCCAAGGCGCTGCCCAAGCTCTTGCAACGGGCCTGCCAGCAGCACCGAGGGGTCGCGTTCGCCCTGTTCCAGCTCGTGCAGCTCGCGGATGCGCGCGCCGAGCACATAGCCCCGACTGCGCTTGTCGTTGCGCAGATAGCCCCGCGCCACCAGCGTCGCCGCAAGATGATGACAGGTCGAGCTGTTCAGCCCTGCCGCGCTCGCCAATTCCGAAAGGGTCAGCCCCGCCGGTTCCCGCGCCACCAGTTCCAGCAGCGTCAGCGCCCGTTCGACGGACTGGATTGTCCGCTGCGACGACTTTTCAGGCATGGCTTTCGCGTCTCCGGTCACGACAAAGTCGGCCGGATAGCGGCGGTCCGCTCGGGGTTTCATGTATGTGGCTCCTCTTGCGGGCACTGTCTCAGGCGGTCGTAAATTCGGCAAGAAAAACCGTCATCGTCGACTGCGTCCCGACATTGTGAAATTCGAGGGGAATTTTCTCAATGAATTCAGTTCTGCATCTGCAAAGGGCACTGGGCCGCATCGCTGCGTGCCAAGGCCACAGAGCCCGGGCGATGCACCGCGCGCGGCGGCGCTGCGGTCTCTGCCGGGCCGTGCCAAAGATCATCGGCAAAGAGCGTCGGCGAAACCCGCAGGACTCACCGGGTCAGATGGAGAGGAATTCCGTCTCGCCCGTGGCGGGGTGTGCCCTGATCGAGCGTGCCGGACGCGGTATTCAGCGGGCGAGCCGTGCGCGGCGCCCCCGCGCATAAAAACAAAAAACCCCGCCGCGGGGCGTGCCCGGGCGGGGTCTGAAGACGTGGCTCAGAGGCGTTACTCTGCCGCGACCGCCTGCTTGAGATGGGCCAGCAGGTTCTCGGGCGAGGATTCGCCGTAAGGATCGTCGGGGCAGTTGTCCATCAGGCCGGGCTCTTCGAACCATGCCTCGATCACGCCGTTGTCGACGATCGCCGCATAGCGCCACGAGCGCGGCCCAAAGCCGAGATTGTCCTTGTTGACCAGCATTCCCATCCGGCGGCTGAATTCGCCCGACCCGTCGGGGATCACCTTGACGTTTTTGATTCCCTGCGCCTTGGCCCACTGGTTCATCACAAAGCTGTCGTTCACCGACAGGCAATAGATCTCGTCGATGCCCTGCGCCTTGAACTCTTCGAAATTGTTCTCGAAGCCCGGCAGCTGGTAGGTCGAGCAGGTCGGAGTGAAGGCCCCCGGCAGCGAAAACAGGATGACGCGCTTGCCGGCGAAATAATCGGCGGTGGTCATGTCCTGCCAGCGGAACGGGTTCGGCCCTTCGATGCTGTCGTCGCGCACACGGGTGCGGAAGGTCACGTCGGGCAGCTTGACGTTCGTTTTCATGGTTTTCTCCTATTCGTGATGGCGCAAAACTAACGAAATTCTGCGGTGCAGCGGACAAACCTTTATGCATATCCGCTACCCGCCCGGCGCAAACCTGACGCGCGGGGCAGCGCGGGGCGATCCGTCGCTGTTGCCCGGCGCCTCATCCAGACCGGATCGGGTCTGAAGATCCTCGTCACGCGCATACCCGGTGCGGACGCGGCCCGCGCCGGGCAACCCGCTGGATGCAGGCCACGCACCGCTTTGCGATGCGGCAAATGGCTTGTGCGCTGCCCTCTGGCGCGCTATGCGGGCTCTGCTTTGGTTCCGGGTCAGTGATCCGGTGAAAAGGGAACGCGGTGACATTCCGCGACTGCCCCCGCAACTGTGAGCGGCGAGCGTCTCCGGACACATGCCACTGGGCCGACATGGCCCGGGAAGGCCCGGACAGCGCGACGACCCGCAAGTCAGGAGACCTGCCAGGGTGTTCACCCTCCCCACGCGCGGGGCGCGCCTGAGGGAACGGTCCTTCGTCCGTTCGTGGTGACGTGCAACCGTCGCGGAAACACTTCCACCGACACGACCAGATCAGGCCCCGCAGGACCGGTGCCGCAAAGGACAGGACCGATTGGATGAAACACGCCCTCGCCACCGTCTCGGCGCTTGCGCTGAGCGCCGCCGCCGCTCAGGCTCAAGACGACGCTGCCTATGAGCTGCCCAGCCTGACGCTTTACGCCAGCGAAACCCCGACCGAGCTGTCGCGCACCGGCAGCAGCGTCACCGTGCTGACGCAAGAGCAGATCGAGACCAGCCCCGAGACCAGCCTTGCCGACACGCTCGACCGGGTGCCCGGCGTCAACGTGGTGCGCAACGGCGCGCCCGGGGCAACCACGTCGCTGTCGATCCGCGGCCTGCCCAATCAATACGCGCCGGTGTTCATCAATGGCATCCGGGTCAGCGACGCCTCGTCGACGCAGGCGGCCTTCAACTTTGGCGGTATCCTGCCCGGCGGCGTCAGCCGCGCCGAGGTGGTGCGCGGGGCGCAATCGGCGCTGTACGGATCGGACGCCATTGCCGGCATCGTTGCCATCGATCTTGCCAAGGCCCCCGAAGAGGCCGGCGAGACCGGCGCGCTGTCGATGGAATACGGCGCCTTTGGCACCACCAACGCCGCCGCCTCTTATGGCGTTGCGGGCGAGAACTGGGGCCTTGCGGTGACGGCCTCGCGGCTGGCGACCGACGGCTTCAGCTCGATCGATCTTGACGCCGCCGATGACGAGGATGGTTACACCGCCAACCAATACGGCTTTGACGGCTATTTTCAGGCCACCCCCGATCTGCGCATTGGGCTGAGCGGCTTTGCCTATGACGGCGCGGGCGATTACGACAGTAACGACTGGACCGATCCGGGCAGCGGCAGCTTCGAGACCGACAGCTGGGCGCTGCGCGCCTATGCGCAGCTGCAGACCGGCACGGTGGCACATGAGCTGTCTTTCTCGCGCTATGACATCGAGCGCAGCTTCGACGCGGTGGGCTGGAGCGACGAATTCGGCTCGACTCGCGATGTCGCCGCCTACAGCGGCACGTGGGAGGCCAGCGCCGCAGCGACCCTGTCTTTCGGCCTTGAGCGTAGCATCGAGACGGCCGATTTCAGCGCCGCCACCTACGATGCGTTCTGGTCGCGCAACGGCACCGGCTACAGCGACGAAGAAACAGGCAACACCGCCGCCTATGCGGAACTGGCCTATGCCATCACCCCTGATGTCGATGCCACCGTGTCGGTGCGCCATGACGAGCAGTCCGAATTCGGCGGCGAATGGTCGGGCCGCGCCACCCTGTCGTGGCGTGCCACCAACGCGCTGACCCTGCGCGGCGCATGGGCCAAAGGCTATCGCGCACCGTCGATGTACGAGCTGTTCTCGCCTTCCTATGGCAACGAGGATCTGACGCCGGAAACCTCGCAGTCGGTCGAGCTTGGCGCGGATTACGCCTTTGCGGGCGGGGCGAGCATTGGCGCGACGGTGTTCCACACCAGCATCGACGATTTGATCGAATATGATTACGCCACCAGCCGCTATGGCCAGCTGTCGGGCACGTCCGTCTCGCGCGGGCTGGAACTGTCGGGCGCGGTGCCGTTGTCGGACCGTTTGTCGCTCACCGGCGGCTATACCTACACCGATGCGCGAGACGATGACGATGCGCCGCTGCAACGGGTGCCGCGCTACGATCTGACCATGGGGCTGGATGCGCAGATCACCGATGCGCTGAGCGCCGGGGTGAGCCTGACGCACAAGGCCGATTTCCCCGACACTTACGGCGCCGCAGACCCCGACAGCGTCGATGATTTCACCGTGGTCAATGCCCGCTTCGGCTATCAGATTGCCGACAACTGGGAAGCCTGGGCACGGGTGGAAAACCTGTTCGACGCGGATTACGAGGTCATTCCTGACTATCAGACCTCGGGCCGGGCATGGTATTTCGGCGTTCGTGCGTCGTTCTGATCTGATACCCCTCGCCGCCGCGCTGTTTTGCGCGGTGGCTGCCGCGGCAGATGTCGGGGCAGCACCCGCGCGCGTCGTCTCGCTGAACGTGTGTACCGACCAGCTGGCTTGGCTGATCGGCGCGCCGGGGCAGCTGGTCTCGGTCTCGCCGCTGGCGCATGATCCGCGCAGCGCCGCGCTGGCCGCAGAGATGGCCGATGTGCCGCGCAACGATGCCAGCGCCGAACAGGTGGCGCTGATGCAGCCCGATCTGGTGCTGGCGGGCAGCTATACCGCCCGCGCCACGGTGCAGATGCTGACCGGCCTCGGGTATCGGGTCGAAACCTTTCAGCCCACCCGCTCGCTGAGCGACATCCGCGAGAACATCACCCGCATGGGCGCGCTGCTGGGCCGCCCGGCCCGCGCCGCCGCGCTGGTCGGGGACTTCGATGCGCGGCTTGCGGCCCTGTCAGATGCGCCCGAAACCCGCGCGGTGGTCGCCTATTACCTGCCCTTCAACGAGACCGCCTCGGGCGAGGGGCTGACCGGAGACATCCTGCACGCCGCTGGCATGACCACCATCGCCGAGGCGCTGGATCTTGTCCCCGGCGAGACGCTGCCGCTGGAACGGCTGGTTCTGGCGCAGCCCGACATGATCCTTGTGGGCGCGCCCTATGACAGCCCGGCGCAGGCCACGGCGCTGCTGCAACACCCGGCGCTGAGAGCCACCGGCAAGCTGCACGAGATCGGCCCCAGCGCCGGCTGGATCTGCGGGCTGCCCTCGACGCTGGACACGGTGGCCGAGATGCGCGCGCTGCGCCGGTCCGCCCAATGAGGCCGCTGCCGCTTGCCGGAGCGCTGTGCGCGCTGGTGCTGGCGCTGCTGGCGGCGTCGCTGTCGCTGGGCTATGCGCCGATCCCGCTGCGCGCGCTGCTGGGCGCGGGCGATCCGCTGCATGTCATGGTGATGCAGCAGATCCGCCTGCCGCGCGCGGCGCTGGCGGCGCTGGTCGGCGCGGCGCTTGGGCTGTCGGGCGCGGCGATGCAGGGCTATCTGCGCAACCCGCTGGCCGAACCGGGGCTGATCGGTGTGTCCGGCTCGGCGGCGCTGGGGGCGGTGATCGCGCTGCAGACCGGGCTGGCGGCGGCGTTTTCGCTGGCGCTGCCGCTGATGGCACTGGTGTTCGCGGGCGGCGCGGTGGGGCTAATCCTGCTGCTGGCCGGGCCGCGCGGCGGCTCGCTGACGCTGATCCTTGCGGGCATCGCGGTGTCGGCGCTGGCGGGCGCATTGGTGTCGCTGGCGCTGAACCTGTCGTCCAACCCTTACGCCACCTTCGAGATCGTGTTCTGGATGATGGGCTCGGTCGCCGATCGGTCACTGGAACATCTGGCGCTGGCGGCGCCGCTGATCGCGCTTGGCGCCGCGTTGCTGCTGACCACCGGGCGCGGCCTTGATGCGCTGACCCTCGGCGAGGATGCGGCGCAGGCGCTTGGCATCTCGCTAGGGCGGCTGCGGCTGACGCTGCTGCTTGGCACGGCGGCGGCGGTGGGCGCGGCAACGGCGGTGGCCGGGGCGGTGGGCTTTGTCGGTCTGGTGGTGCCGCATCTGCTGCGCCCGCTGTGCAAGGCACGCCCCGCGCGGCTGCTCTGGGCCTCGGGGCTGGGCGGCGCGGCGATGGTGCTGGCCGCCGACCTTGCGGTGCGGCTGGTGTTGCCAGACCGCGATCTGAAGCTGGGCGTGGTGATGGCGATCCTTGGCGCGCCGCTGTTCCTGCATCTGATCTATCGCACCCGGAGGGGCGTCTGAGATGGCTTACCCGAAGGGGCGTTTGACATGACACACCCGGAGCCGCGCATGAGCGGCCCCCTGCTCGACCTCGCAAACCTCACCGTCCGGCGCGGCCAGCGCCCGGTGGTCGATGATGTGTCCCTGACCATATCCCCCGGCGAATGCGTCGGCCTGATCGGCCCCAACGGTGCGGGCAAGACCACGCTGATGCGCGCCGCGCTGGGGCTGATCGCGCATCAGGGCCGATCGAACCTTGCCGATATGCCCGCACGGACCCGTGCCCGCGCTGCCGCATGGCTGCCGCAGGCGCGGGAAATCGCATGGGGGCTTGATGTCGAAACCCTCGTGACCCTTGGCCGCCTGCCCCATGACAGCCGCGCCGGAAGCGCCTCGGCCCGCGCCGTCAGCGCCGCCTTGTCCCGCATGGGGCTGGGCAGCTTTCGCCAGCGCCGCGCCACCGAGCTGTCGGGCGGCGAGCAGGCCCGCGCGCTGATCGCCCGCGCGCTGGCGCAAGAAGCCCCGCTGTTGATCGCCGACGAGCCGACCGCCGGGCTCGACCCCGCCGCGCAGCTGTCCACCATGCAGGTGTTTGAGGATCTTACGGCGGATGGCCATGCCGTGCTGGTGTCGCTGCACGATCTGACGCTGGCGGCGCGCCATTGCACCCGGTTGCTGCTGCTCGATCAGGGCCGCCTTGTCGCCGACGGCCTGCCGACCGAGGTGCTGTGCCCGGAAAACCTTGCCCGCAGCTTTCATCTGAAGGCCGAGATCCTGCACACACCGCATGGCCCGCTGCTGCATCCGCTGGGCGTTCTGCCCTAAGCCCTGACCGCATCGGCCCGGATTTCAGGCGCATCCAAGCAAGCTGTCGCCCCGAGGCCGCGCCCCCGCTTGACCCTGCCCGCGCCTTCCCCGATACCAAGGCTGCAAAGGACAGCCCGCATGACCCATCCCCGTATCACCGACAGCCACTGTCACCTCGACTTCGCCGATTTCGACGAGGATCTCCCCGCGACAATCGCCCGCGCACGTGACGCTGGCGTGCATCGCATGGTGACGATCTGCACCAAGCTGGGCAACGAACCCAAGGTGCGCGCCATCGCCGAGGCCAATGAACCGGTGTTCTACGCCGCTGGCATCCACCCGATGAGCGCCGCCGAAGAGCCGCTGGTCACCGTCGATCAGCTGGTGGCCCTGTCGCAGCACCCCAAGTTTGTTGCCCTTGGCGAGACCGGACTGGATTACCACTACACCGCCGACAGCGCCGAGATCCAGAAGACCTCGCTGGGCGTTCACATCGAAGCGGCGCAGGAAACCGGCTTGCCGCTGATCATCCACGCCCGCGCCGCCGACGATGACATGGCGCGCATCCTGTCCGAAGCGTACCGGCAAAAGCCGTATGGCTGCGTGATGCACTGCTTTTCGTCCTCGGCCGAACTGGCGCGCGCGGCGCTGGACTGCGGCTTTTACCTGTCGATGTCCGGCATCGCCGCCTTTCCCAGATCGAAAGATCTGCGCGACATCTTCGCTGCCGCGCCGCTGGATCGCATCCTTGTGGAAACCGACAGCCCCTACCTCGCGCCGCCCCCGCACCGCGGCCGACGCAACGAGCCCGCCTATACCGCGCTGACCGCGCGTGTCGGGGCCGAGGCCTTTGGGTTGCCCTACGAGGAATTCGCCAAGGCCACCGAAGCCAATTTCGAACGGCTCTTCGCCAAGGCGGCGGCATGGCGGCCATGAGCAATCTGCGCATCACCATCCTTGGCTGCGGCTCGTCGGGCGGCGTGCCGCGCCTTGGCGGGCATTGGGGCGATTGCGACCCCGCCAACCCGAAAAACGCCCGCCGCCGCTGTTCGATCCTGATCGAACGGCTGGGGCCGGATGGCATCACCCGCGTTCTGATCGACACTTCGCCCGATCTTCGCAGCCAGCTGCTGGGCGCCGGGATTGGCGAGCTTGACGCCGTGGCCTTTACCCATGCCCATGCCGATCACACCCACGGGCTGGATGATCTGCGCCAGATCGTGTTCAACACCGGCACCCGCCTGCCGGTCTGGGCCGATGGCGACACCACGGATGCGCTGATCTCGCGCTTTGGCTATGCCTTCGTGCAGCCCTCGGGCAGCCCCTATCCGCCGATCCTCGAGCTGAACAGCATCGACGGGCCGTTCACCATCGACGGCAAGGGCGGCCCGCTGACGCTGCAGCCGTTCCGGGTCAATCATGGCAGCATCGACGCGCTAGGCTTTCGCATTGGCGGCGTGGCCTATCTGCCCGATGTCTACCGCATTCCCGATGAGGTCTGGCCGCTGCTGGAAAACCTCGATTGCTGGATCCTCGACGCGCTGCGCCGCAAGCCGCATCCGAGCCACGCCCATCTGGCGCTGTCGCTGGAATGGATCGCCCGCGTCGCCCCGCGCGAGGCGGTGCTGACCAATATGCACATCGACCTCGATCACGACGAGGTGGCGCGCGAAACCCCCGACCATATCCGCCCGGCTTATGACGGCATGGTCCTGAACCACACGATCTGAGTGGCCGGCGCTGGCCAACAGCGGCGCCCACACCACCCCTCAAGACCCTATCCCATCCACTCTTCCCGCCGGAGGCAGCGGCGTTTTACGCCGGGCGGGTCCATTCCGCAGGACGAGACCCATGCAAGCCCTCTTTGACATCATCCTCCCGGTCTTTCTGGTGATTGGCGCGGGCTATCTGGCCAGTTGGCGCGGATTGCTGACCGACAGCGCCGTCGATGGGCTGATGGGGTTTTCCCAGACCATCGCCATCCCCTGCCTGCTGTTCACCGCCATCTGGAAGCTTGACCTTGGCGCGCATTTCGAACCGTTGCTGCTGATCTCGTTCTACAGCGGCGCGCTGACCTGCTTTGCCCTCGGGGTTGCAGGCGCGCGGTTGTTCTTCGGGCGCGACTGGGAAGACGCGGTGGTCATCGGCTTTTGCTGCCTGTTCTCGAATTCGCTGCTGCTGGGCCTGCCGATCACCGAGCGCGCCTATGGCCCCGAGGCGCTGTCGGGCAATTATGCCATCATCGCGCTGCACTCGCCGATGCTTTACGCGCTGGGAATCACCGCGATGGAGATCGCCCGCGCCAGATCCAGCGGCACCGCGCTGCACCGCCTGCCGCTGACCATCGCCCGCGCCATGTTCCGCAATGCGCTGGTGATCGGCATTGCCATCGGCGTGGTGTTCAACCTTGGCGGCATCTCGCTGCCCGGCCCGGCGGTCGAGGCGCTGGACATGGTGATCCGCACCGCGCTGCCCTCGGCGCTGTTCGCGCTGGGGGGCGTGCTGTTCCGCTACCGTCCCGAAGGCGACATGCTGACGGTGCTGTTCGTCTGCGCGCTGTCGCTTGGCGTGCATCCGGCCATTGCCTTCGGCCTTGGCCATGCGTTCGATCTGTCGAGCGACAGCCTGCGCTCGGCAACCATCACCGCCGCCGCAGCCCCCGGGGTCAATGCCTATGTCTTTGCCAACCTCTACGGGCGGGCAAAGCGGGTTGCGGCGACTTCGGTTCTGATGGCGACGGGGCTGTGCATCGTCACCAGCTGGGTCTGGCTTCAGCTGCTGCCCTGAGCCGCCAAAATCGCGGGCTTTCCCCCGCGCCCTCGCTTCGCTATACGAAGCGCGTTTGACACGCCGAAAGGACAAGATGTTATGGCGAACGTGGTTGTCGTGGGCGCCCAATGGGGCGACGAAGGCAAAGGCAAGATCGTGGACTGGCTGTCGAGCCGGGCCGATGTAATCGCCCGCTTTCAGGGGGGCCACAACGCGGGCCATACGCTTGTCATCGACGGCAAGGTCTTCAAGCTGAACGCGCTGCCTTCGGGCGTGGTGCGCGGTGGCAAAATGTCGGTGATCGGCAATGGCGTGGTGCTAGACCCTTGGCACCTGATCAAGGAAATCGCGTCGATCCGCGAACAGGGCGTAGAGATCACCCCCGAGACGCTGATGGTCGCGGAAAACACCCCGCTGATCCTGCCGATCCACGGCGAGCTTGACCGCGCCCGCGAAGAGGCCGCCGCCAAGGGATCGAAGATCGGCACCACCGGTCGTGGCATCGGCCCGGCCTATGAGGACAAGGTCGGGCGCCGCTCGGTGCGGGTTGCCGATCTTGCCGACCGCGCCACGCTGGAATCGCGCGTCGACCGGGCGCTGACCCATCACGACGCCCTGCGCCGCGGCCTTGGCATGGAGCCGGTCGACCGCGAGGCGCTGATCGAGTCGCTGCTGGCCATCGCCCCCGAGGTGCTGCAATACGCCGGCCCGGTCTGGAAGGTGCTCAATGAAAAGCGCCGCGCCGGCAAGCGCATCCTGTTCGAAGGTGCGCAGGGCGCGCTGCTGGACATCGATTTTGGCACCTACCCGTTTGTCACCTCGTCGAACGTGATCGCGGGGCAAGCCGCCACCGGCACCGGCATCGGGCCGACCGCCATCGACTTCGTGCTTGGCATCGTCAAGGCCTACACCACCCGCGTCGGCGAAGGCCCCTTCCCGACCGAACTGGATGACGAGGACGGCAACCGCCTTGGCACCCGCGGACGCGAATTCGGCACCGTCACCGGGCGCAAGCGCCGCTGCGGCTGGTTCGACGCGGTGCTGGTGCGCCAGACCTGCGCGACCAGCGGCGTCAACGGCATCTCGCTGACCAAGCTCGACGTGCTCGACGGGTTCGAGACCATCCGCATCTGCACCGGCTACGAGATGGATGGCACCGTGCTCGATCACCTGCCCATCGCCACCGAACAGCAGTCCCGCTGCGTGCCGATCTACGAAGAGATGGAAGGCTGGTCGGAATCCACCGAAGGGGCGCGCTCGTGGAACGATCTGCCGGGCGCCGCGGTGAAATACGTGCGCCGCATCGAAGAGCTGATCGGCTGCCCGGTGGCGCTGCTGTCCACCTCGCCCGAGCGGGACGACACCATCCTCGTCACCGACCCGTTCGAAGACTGATGGCGCGGTTCTGATGGCCCTTAGCCACAAGACCCGCAAGCGCCTGTCGATCCTGCTGCTGGTGGTGTGGCTGCCGCTGTATATCGCGGTGGCCATCCGGGTCGTGGCACTGTTCGACCGCCCGCCGATCTGGGCCGAACTGCTGGTCTATGTCGGCCTTGGTTTTCTGTGGGCGATCCCCTTCAAGGTCATCTTCAAGGGGGTCGGCCGCGAAGACCCCGATGCTGCCAGCGACGACGATCGCCCCTGAGGGGCGCGGCGTGCTGACCTGAGGGTGAAACCCGGCTCAGGTCAGCGCGTCGGCCAGCCGCCCCTCGCGATCCGGGGCTCGCCGCGCTGCCGCACCCCTGTGCGACAGCCGCGCCAATCCGGCAACGACCGGGCCGGGCTGCCCCGGATCTCCTCCCAGCCCACTGCAAAACATCCATTCCAATGCGCAGCGGCAACCGGCGGCGTGACATGTCCTGCCTCTGGCTGGTCGGCAGACCTGCGGCGCAAAAGCCCGCTTCCTGCGCCGATAGACACAATTTGTGTCAGATTGACCGTTTCCCGGTCGACGCTCTGTTGACAGATCGCCCAAGACAGAGAAGCGTGGCGCAGGATGTCACCCTGTGATGGCACCCCAAGCAATTATTATCTCAAGGGATTTCCCAAATGTCTTATGCCAAGGCAGCAGACTTGCTGCGCGTTGCCGAACTGGCGATGTCGCGTTTCAATGGCATCGCGCTTCAGGATCTGACCGAGGAATTTGGCTGCGATCACCGCACCGCGCAGCGCATGATGCGCTCGTTCGAGGCGCTCTTCCCGCAGGTCGAGATCACCGAAGACGAGACCCGTCGCCGTCGCTGGCAGATGCCCCGCCACGATCCACGCTGGTTGCAGGCGCAAAGCATGGGCGACAGCGAACTGGTCGCGCTTAACATGGCGGTCAAGCGCGCCGAGCGCGACGGAGCCCCTGACGAAGCCCGCCGCCTGCGGGTCCTGCGCGACCGGCTGCTGGCGGCCATGCCCCCCAGCCATGCCCGCCGTACCGAGGCCGACGCCGAGGCGCTGCTCGAGGCGCAGGGCTTTGCCTCGCGCCCCGGCCCCCGCGTCAGCCCCGGCCTCGAGACGCTGGGGGTGCTGACCGAGGCGCTGCGCGCGCCGTTCACATTGGCGATCACCTATCTTGCGGCAGATGGCACCCCAAGCGAGCGCCTGTTGGAACCGCATGGCCTGCTGCTCGGCATCCGGCGCTATCTGGTGGCGCGGCCCGTGGCGGGGGACGGCAAGATGCGGCGGTTTCGGCTGGATCGCATCGCCTCGGCAAAGATCACCGGGCAAGGCTTTTCTCGCGACCCCGATTTTGATCTGGCGCGGTTTTCGGCGCAGGCGTTCGGCTCGTACCATTCCGAATCCGAATACGGCCCGGTCGAGTGGCGGTTCACCGCTGCTGCCGCGCCGGTGGCCCGGCAATTCATCTTTCACCCCGATCAGACCATGAGCGAAGACGACAGCGGCGCCCTGACCGTGCGCTTTGCTGCCTCCGGCCATGTCGAGATGGCGTGGCACCTGTATCAATGGGGCGATCAGGTCGAGGTCATATCCCCGCCCGCGCTGCGCGACATGGTCGCCGCCCATCGCCGGGGCGATTTCCCGACATTGCCGTAACATCCATGTGCTGTGTGAAGCGATTCGATGCGGCGCGCCTGCTGCGGTTCAGGCCTCAAGCGCCTTGCCCAGACGCGGCAGGCGTGCCTTTTTCAGCAGGGCGCGCATCGTCCAGTCTTCGCCAGACAGCCGCCGGGCTTCGGCCAGAACCGCATCGCAGGCGCTGCGCACCGCTTCGGGGCTGGCCTCATAGCAGCCGCGCAGGAAGCCATCGGCATCGACGCGGCTCACGCCCTCTTCTGCCAGAACGCCGCGCGGGAAATCCTTGGCGTTCTCGGTGACGATGATGTCGGCGCTGCCGTCGATCGCCGCCGCCAGCACATGCACATCCGACGGGTCGGGCAGCCACAGCCGCTGTTCCAGCGAGGGCTTGTAGCGCACCTCGGCGCGCGGCCATGCGCTGCGCAGCTGCGCGATCTCGCCGCGCGCCTGCACCTCGCCCAGCGGGCCGAGCTTGCGCGCGGCCAGCGCCCATTCTTCGAGAATGCGCGCCGACCAGAGCGGCTCGAACACGCCCTGCGCCGCAACCCCAAGGAGCACCTCGCGCATCACCGTGGGGTAGATGACGCAGGTGTCCAGCAGCACCTTCACAGGCGGAAGACCAGCGCCTTGAGATAGCCCGATTCCGCCAACTGCGGCATCAGCGGATGGTCCGGCCCGGCAAAACCGGTGTGCAGCAGTTGCGCATGCCGACCCGCGCGGCCGATGCCGCGCAGGCAGGCACCCGTAAAACTGCTGAGATCGGCGGCATGGCTGCACGAGCACAGCACCAGATAGCCGTCTTCCTCGACCAGCGGCGCGGCCAGTTTGGCCACCCGCTCATAAGCGCGCAGGCCGGCCTCGAGCGCCGGCTTTGCGGGCGCAAAGGCGGGCGGATCGCAAACCACAAGGCCGAAGCGGGCGTTTTCCTCGTTCAGCGCCGCCAGCGCGTCAAAGGCATCGCCCTGCCGCGTCTCGAAGCGATCAGTCGCGCCCATGCGGGCTGCGCCCTCGCTGGCCAGCGCCAGCGCCGGGGCCGAACCATCCACCGCCAGCGCGTGGGTTGCGCCATTGGCCAGCGCCGCCAGCGCAAAGCCGCCGACATGGCTGAACACGTCCAGCACCGTCTGCCCCTGCGCCAGCGAGGCGGCAAAGGCCTGATTGGCGCGCTGGTCAAAGAACAGCCCGGTCTTTTGCCCGCCGGTCAGATCGGCGAGATAAGTCGCCCCGTTCATCTCTACCGGCAGCGGCGCATCGGGCGCATCACCCAGCAGCACCGCGTTCACATCATCCAGCCCTTCGAGCTGACGCCCCCGCGATCCGGCGTTCTTGAGGATGGTGGTCACGCCGCTGACCTCGGCCAGCGCGGCGACAAGATCGTTCAGCAGCAATTCCGACCACGCGGCGTTGGGCTGCACCACGGCAACATCGCCGAAGCGGTCGATGATCACGCCCGGCAGGCCATCGGCCTCGGCATGGACCAGCCGGTAGAACGGCGCATCATACAGGCGGGCGCGCAGCGACAGCGCTTTTTGCAGCTTGGCGGTCAGCCAGGCGCGGTCGATGACCGCCTCGGTGTTGCGGTCCAGCATCCGCCCGGCGATCTTCGATCCGGGGGTGACCCCGACGAGGCCAAGCGGCGTGCGCTCGGCATCCTCGAGCAGCGCAACCGTGCCGGGGGCAAGCCCCTTGGTGCGCCGGTCGAGCACCAGCTCGTTGGAATAGACCCAAGGGAAGCCTCGGCGCAGGGCGCGGGCATTGGCTTTCGGCGTCAAGCGCACGGTGGGGAGCGATGTGTTCATCCCGCCCCTATATCGCGCTGCCCCCATCAAGGGAAAGCGCGATTTCACGACGCCAAAAACGGCAGGCCCTTGCTGCGCATCCAGCGGGCGTTGTGCAGATCTTTACTGTTACCGCTAACTGATATAGATCGTTTCCCATGCCAGTGCCCCCGTGAAGGGCCGACCAGCAAGGAGAGGACTCATGCCGCTCGACAGCACGATTGCCAAGGTCACCGACGCCATCGAGGCCCGGTCTGAAACCCGCCGCGCCACCTATCTCGACCGGATGCGCCGCGCCGCCGAGGAAGGCCCGCGCCGCGCCCACCTGACCTGCGGCAACCAAGCCCATGCCTATGCGGCGATGGGCGACGATCAAGGCCGTCTGGCCGAAGGGCTGTCGGCGAATCTCGGGATCGTCACCGCCTATAACGACATGCTGTCGGCGCATCAGCCGTTTGAGCGCTTTCCGCAGATCATCCGCGATGCCGCCCGCGCGGCGGGCAGCACGGCGCAGGTCGCGGGCGGCGTACCCGCCATGTGCGACGGGGTCACGCAAGGCCAGGTCGGCATGGAACTGTCGCTGTTTTCACGCGATGTGATCGCGCTGGCCACCGGCGTGTCGCTGTCGCACAACGTCTTCGATGCGGCGGTCTATCTTGGCGTGTGCGACAAGATCGTGCCCGGCCTCGTGATCGGTGCGGCGACCTTTGGCTATATCCCCGGCATCTTCCTGCCCGCCGGGCCGATGACCTCGGGCCTGCCCAATGACGAAAAGTCGAAGGTGCGTCAGCAATTCGCCACCGGCGAGGTCGGCCGCGACAAGCTGATGGAAGCCGAGATGAAAAGCTATCACGGCCCCGGCACCTGCACGTTCTATGGCACGGCCAACAGCAACCAGATGCTGATGGAGATCATGGGCCTGCACCTGCCCGGCGCCAGCTTCGTCAACCCCAATACCCCCCTGCGCGATGCGCTGACCGTGGCCGGCGCCAAGCGCGCGCTGGAGATCACCCGGCTGGGCAATGATTACCGCCCGGTCTGCGATATTCTGGATGCCAAGGCCTTCGTGAACGGCATCGTCGGGCTGATGGCCACGGGCGGGTCGACCAACCTTGTGCTGCACCTGCCCGCCATGGCCCGCGCCGCCGGGCTGGAGATCACGCTCGACGATTTCGATGCGATTTCCTCGGTGGTGCCGCTGATGGCCAAGGTCTATCCCAACGGGCTGGCCGACGTGAACCATTTCCACGCCGCCGGTGGCCTGCAATACCTGATTGCCGAGCTGCTGGATGCGGGCCTCGTGCACGAGGACGTCAAGACCGTGGCGGGCGACGGGCTGTCGCTTTACACGCAGGAACCCAAGCTGAAAGACGGCGTGGTGACGTTTGAACCGGCCTCGCGCGAGACGCAGAACGACAAGATCCTGCGCCCTGCCTCGGCCCCGTTCCAGAAGACCGGCGGGCTCAGCCAGATGCACGGCAACCTTGGCCATGGCATGATGAAGGTCTCTGCCGTCGCGCCCGAGCGCCACGTGGTCGAGGCCCCCTGCCGCATCTTCCACGACCAGGACGATGTGAAAACTGCGTTCAAGGCCGGGGAATTCACCACCGACACCATCGTCGTCGTGCGCTTTCAGGGCCCCAAGGCCAATGGCATGCCCGAGCTGCATTCGCTGACCCCGACGCTGGCGGTGCTTCAGGATCGCGGACTGAAGGTGGCGCTGGTGACGGATGGACGCATGTCGGGCGCATCGGGCAAGGTGCCAAGCGCCATCCATGTCTCGCCCGAAGCAGCCAGCGGCGGCCCGCTGGCGAAACTGCGCGATGGTGACATCGTGCGCGTCGATGCAACCGCGGGCACCCTGTCCTGCCTGACCGAAGGCTTTGAAGACCGCGACCCGGTGGTTGTTGACCTCACTGGCAATGGCCATGGCGTCGGGCGCGAATTGTTCGCCGCCTTCCGCGAAAACGTCGGCCTTGCGTCGAATGGTGCGGCGGTGGTCGTCTGAGCTTGCGCCAGCCCTGATTTCCGGCTCTGCTTCTCCGCAAGGAGAGCCGGAATGTCGTTTACCCTCAGACAATTGCAATATTTCGTGGCGGTTGCCGAGCGCGGCTCGGTCATTGGCGCGGCGCGGGCGTTGTCTGTGTCGCAGTCGGCGATCACCGAATCGCTCAAGAACCTCGAGGCGGATCTGGCCGTCACGCTGTTCGACCGCCACGCGCGCGGGCTGGACATCACCCAGAGCGGCCACCAGTTCCTGCGCCACGCCACCCGTATCCTGACCGAAGTACAAGGCGCGCGCCGCGCCTTTGAAACGACACAAGGCACCACCGGCAGGCTGAACATCGGGGTGACAAGCCTGATGGCCGGCTACGTCATGTCGGATTTGCTGGCGCGCTACCGGCGGATGAACCCGGCGGTGCAGGTGTCGGCGCAGGAAGACAGCGGCGAATACCTTGAACATCTGCTGATCGGCGGCGAGCTCGACGTGGCGGTGATGGTGATCTCCAACCTGCGCGACCGCATGGCGCTGCAATCGGAAATCCTTGATGTGTCGGCGTTCCGGCTGTGGTTGCCGCTGGAACATCCGCTTCTGGATCGCGAAGGCATCGGACTTGATGACGTGGCGCAGGAACCGCTGATCATGCTGTCGGTCGATGAGATGGAGGACGAGGCGGTCAAGCTGCTCAGCGCCTTTGGCCGCCGCCCGCAGATCGCCTTTCGCACCAGATCGGTCGAGGCGGTGCGCAGCCTTGTCGCCACCGGCGCTGGCGTGGCGCTGCTGCCCGATCTGGTCTATCGCCCGTGGTCGCTCGACGGCGACCGGATCGAGGCGCGCGACGTGTCGGGCTCGCTGCCCATCGTGCAGGTCGGTATGGTCTGGCGGCGCGGCCTGCCGCTGACACCGCCGGTGCAGGATTTCATCTCGCTGGCGCGTCTGGGGCAAGGCGCGCATCTGCGCAGTTAAGCTATCGGAATTTCCGAATACATCATTCGCAAGATTGAATTTGCGAACGCAGCGAGACCGGCACATGCTGCGATTAAGGAGACGGCGACACGCGCCCGCCAGAGGCGCGGCGCCGCCTCCCGGGCCGCATGGCCCTTACCAACAGCGCCATTTCCGGGCCACGCCGCCCCTGCCCTTTGCCCCCTTGGCAAAGCTGGCACCTTGCGGCCCGCCCCTGCGGGAGTATGAAGATGAACAGATTGCTCAGGACTCTGATGGGCACCACGGCGGCGATCTCGCTCGCCACCGCGTCGCTGGCCCAGATGAGCGAGATCGGGACAGGCGAAGGCGCCCTGTCGATCGTCGCATGGGCCGGTTACATCGAACGCGGCGAAACCGACGCCGCCTTCGACTGGGTCACCAAATTCGAAGAGGCGACCGGCTGCATGGTGTCGGTCAAGACCGCCAACACCTCGGATGAAATGGTCGCGCTGATGAACGAGGGCGGCTTCGACCTCGTGACGGCTTCGGGCGATGCGTCGCTGCGGATGATCGCGGGCAAACGTGTGCAGCCGATCAACACCGACCTGATTCCATCGTGGAGCAAGGTCGACGACCGGCTCAAGGACGCGCCATGGCACACCGTCGATGGCACCCATTACGGCACCCCCTACATGTGGGGGCCCAATGTGCTGATGTACAACACCGAGGTCTTCCCCGAGGCACCAACATCATGGTCGGTGGTGTTCGAGCCGATGGACCTGCCCGATGGCGCGCCTAACGAGGGCCGCGTGCAGGCCTATGACGGGCCGATCCACATTGCCGATGCGGCGCTTTACCTGATGACCCACCAGCCCGATCTGGGCATCAAAGATCCTTACGAGCTGACACAGGCGCAATATGACGCGGCGCTGGATCTGCTGCGTACCCAGCGCACGCTGGTGTCGCGCTACTGGCACGACGCGTTCATCCAGATCGACGATTTCAAGAACGAAGGCATGGCGGCGTCCGGGTCTTGGCCGTTTCAGGTGAACCTGTTGCAGGCCGATGGCGTGCCGGTGGCCTCGGTCATCCCGACCGAGGGCGCGACCGGCTGGGCCGACACCACCATGCTGCACGCCGAGGCCGAGCACCCGAACTGCGCCTATAAATGGATGGAACACACGCTGTCATCGAACCTGCAATCGGACCTGTCGGTCTGGTTCGGCGCGGTGCCCTCGGTGCCCTCGGCCTGTTCGGATGGCTCGGGAATGCAGACGCAAGAAGGCTGCGACGCCAACGGCCTGCCTGAATTCGAACGCATCAAGTTCTGGAAAACCCCGGTCGCGGCCTGCGCCTCGCAAGAGGAATGCGTGCCCTATTACCGCTGGGTGTCGGATTATATCGGCGTGATCGGCGGGCGCTAAGCCCCTTGCCCCCGTGCCACGCGCGGGGGCCTTGCACAGGGAACAGCCATGTCAGCGGTGTCGTTTGCATCGGTCTCGCGCCATTACGGCGCGGTGCGGGCCGTGGACCGGGTGGACCTTGCCATCCCCGAAGGTGAATTCTTTGCCATGCTCGGGCCTTCGGGGTCGGGCAAGACCACCTCCTTGCGCCTGATCGCCGGGTTTGAACGCCCGACCTCGGGCAGCATCCGCATCTTCGGCGAAGACGTCGGGGCGCTGCCGCCCTACAAGCGCGCGGTCAACACGGTGTTTCAGGATTACGCGCTGTTTCCGCATCTGAACGTGCTGGACAATGTCGCCTATGGGCTGATGATCAAGGGGCTGTCGCGGCGCGCCCGCCACGCGCAGGCCGAGGCGGCGCTGGAAATGGTGCGCCTTGGCGGTTACGGCGCGCGCAAGCCGTCCGAGTTGTCCGGCGGGCAGCGGCAGCGGGTCGCGCTGGCGAGGGCGCTGGTGATGAAACCCCAAGTGCTGCTGCTGGACGAGCCGCTGGGCGCGCTGGATCTGAAGCTGCGCGAGCAGATGCAGGACGAGCTGAAAAGCCTGCAACGCGAGCTGGGCATCACCTTTGTCTTTGTCACCCATGATCAGGGCGAGGCGCTGTCGATGGCCGATCGCGTCGCGGTGTTCAACGACGGGCGCATCATGCAGCTTGGCACCCCCGAAGACGTGTATTTCCGCCCTAAAACCCCGTTTGTAGCGGATTTTGTCGGCTCGAGCAACGTGCTGCCCGCCGAAATGGCGCACCCCTTCACCGGCGAGGCCCACCCCGCCGCGCTGCGCCCCGAACATCTTCAGCTTGGCGCGGGCCCGCTGCAGGGCAACGTCACCGGGATCAGCTTTCTTGGGCAATCGACCCGAGTCACGCTTGAAACCGGGGGCACGCGCCTCACCGCGCTGGTGCCGCAGCATCAGCCGCTGCCCGCTCAGGGCGAGACCGTCGCGCTTGGCTGGGCGCCGGGCGCATTGCACGTGATGAGGAGCGCATGAGCGCGCTGTCCGACAGGCTGTGGCGCCACCCGCGCCTGCTGTTGGCGCTGCTGCTGGGCCCGCCACTGCTGTGGCTTGGCATCATCTACGTCGGCTCGCTGGTGGCGCTGCTGCTGCAGAGCTTTTTCTCCATCGATCATTTCAGCGGCATGGTCACGCGCGAGCTGACGCTGGCCACCTATGCCGAGCTGCTGCGCCCCGCCAATATCGACATCATGATCCGCACCGCGGTGATGGCCGCCTGCGTCACGCTGGCGGCGGCGATCATCGCCTTTCCCATCGCGCTTTACGCCGCGCGCTATGCAAAAGGCCCGTGGCGGGCGCTGTTCTACCTCGGCATCATGATGCCGCTGTGGTCGAGCTATCTGGTCAAGGTCTATGCGTGGAAGCTGATCCTTGCCAAGGAAGGCATCCTGACGTGGATCTTTTCGGGGCTGCATCTTGGCTGGCTGCTGGACGGGTTTCTTGCCCTGCCGGTGGTGGGCGGCAATTCGCTGTCGGTCAGCCCGACCGGCACCTTTCTTGTCTTTGTCTATGTCTGGCTGCCCTACATGGTGCTGCCGATGCAGGCGGCGCTGGAGCGGGTGCCGACCTCGATGCTTGACGCATCGGGCGATCTGGGCGCGCATCCGGCGCAGACCTTTGCCCATGTGCTGCTGCCGCTGGCGCTGCCGGGGGTGGTGGCCGGGTCGATATTCACCTTCTCGCTGACGCTGGGCGATTACATCATCCCGCAGATCATCGGCAATTCGCGGCTGTTCATCGGTCAGGCCGTCTATCAGTTTCAGGGGGTTGCGGGGAACATCCCGCTGGCGGCGGCCTTTGCGGTGGTGCCCATCGTCATCATGGGGATCTACCTGACATTGGCCAAACGCATGGGAGCCTTCGATGCGCTCTGAATCCGCTCCCCGCTCGCTGAAACTGGCCGCCGGGCTTGGGCTGGCCTTCCTGCACCTGCCGATCCTGCTGATCTTCGTCTATGCCTTTACCAGCGAGGAAAAGAGCTTTGCCTGGCCGCCCCCCGGCCTGACGCTGAAATGGTTCGCGGTGACATGGGGGCGCGCCGATGTCTGGGCGGCGCTGGGGCTGTCGCTGAAGGTCGCCGCCATCAGCACGCTGCTCGCCATGCTGCTGGGAAGCCTCTGCGCGGCGGCGGTGGCGCGCACGCGGTTCTTCGGGCGCGAGACGATCTCCCTGCTGGTGATCCTGCCCATCGCCCTGCCCGGCGTCGTCACCGGCATCGCGCTGCGATCCGCCTTCAGCCTTGCCGACATCCCCTTCAGCACATGGACCATCGTTCTGGGCCACGCCACGTTCTGCGTGGTCATCGTGTATAACAACGCCGTGGCGCGGTTTCGCCGCATGCACGGCAGCCTGACCGAGGCGTCGATGGATCTTGGCGCCGACCTGTTCCAGACGCTGCGCTTTGTCATCCTGCCCAACATCGCCACGGCGCTGGTGGTGGGCGGCATGCTGGCCTTTGCGCTCAGCTTTGACGAGGTGATCGTGACCACCTTTACCGCAGGCCAGCAGCAGACATTGCCGATCTGGATGCTCGAAGAACTTGTCCGCCCGCGCGAACGCCCCGTCACCAACGTGGTCGCCATGGTGGTCTTTGTCGTGACGCTGCCGCCGATCCTTGGCGCGTGGTTGTTGACCCGCGGCACCGATACGGTTGCGGGTCACGGAAAATAAACAGGGAGCCAGAACAATGCTGACCAAACTGCTGATCGCAGGCGCGCAGGAAAACGGGCTTGGCGCACCGGAACAGGTGCTCAACCCGCGCACCGGGGAATTGCTCGTGCAGGTGCCCGAGGCAGATGAATCGCAGGTGATGCGCGCCGTCGCCGCCGCGCGCGCCGCGTTTCCGGGCTGGGCGCGGACTTCGCCCGCCGAGCGATCCGCCAAGCTGCTGGCCATCGCCGATGCGGTGGATGCCAGAGCCGAACAGCTTGCGAAGCTGGAGGCGCTCAACACCGGCAAGCCCTACCACGCGGCGCTTGGCGATGAATTGCCCGCCGTGGCCGATGTCTTCCGTTTCTTCGCCGGGGCGGTGCGCAACATGACCGGGCCGGTGGCGGGGGAATACATGCCCGGCCATACCTCGATGATCCGGCGCGATCCGATCGGCGTGGTGGCGTCGATCGCGCCGTGGAACTACCCGCTGATGATGATGGCGTGGAAACTGGCCCCGGCGCTGGCGGGTGGCAACACCGTGGTGATGAAGCCATCAGAGCAAACCCCGCTCACTGCGCTGCTGATGGCCGAGGTGCTGGCGGGCATCCTGCCCACCGGCGTGGTCAATGTCATCACCGGACAGGGCGGCAGCGTCGGCAACACGCTGATCAACCACCCCGATATCGACATGGTGTCGATCACCGGCGATGTGGCGACCGGCAAGAAGGTGCTGCAGGCGGCATCGAAAACCGTCAAGCGCACCCATCTGGAACTGGGCGGCAAGGCCCCCGTCATCGTGTTCGACGACGCCGATCTGGCCCGCGTGGTCGAGGGCATCCGCACCTTTGGCTATTACAACGCCGGGCAGGATTGCACCGCCGCCTGCCGGATCTATGCTGCCTCGGGGATTTATGAAAAGCTGGTGGCGGATCTGTCCTCGGCGGTCTCGAGCATCGTGTTCGACGATGCGGACGATTCGAAAAACGAGATCCCGCCGCTGATCTCGCAGCGCCAGCAGGGCCGCGTTGCCAGCTTCGTACAGCGCGCCACCGATCTGAGCCATATCGAGGTCACCGCTGGCGGCAGCGCCGGGGCCGGAAGCGGCTTCTATTACCAGCCCACGGTTATCGCGGGCGCGCTGCAAACCGACGAGATCGTGCAGCGCGAAGTGTTCGGCCCAGTGGTGTCGATCACGCGCTTTGATGCGCCCGAACAGGCGGTGCAATGGGCCAATGACAGCCAGTACGGGCTGGCCTCTTCGGTTTGGACCGGCAACATCGGGCGGGCGCTGGAAACGGCGGCGGCGCTGCAATACGGCTGCACATGGGTGAACACGCATTTCATGCTGGTCAACGAGATGCCGCATGGCGGGCTGAAACAATCGGGCTATGGCAAGGACATGTCGATGTACGCGCTGGAAGATTACAGTGTGCCGCGCCATGTGATGATCGCCCACTGAGGCCCCGTCTTTGAACACGACACAGCCTTCAGACACAACAAAGGCCCGCCAGACTGGCGGGCCATTTCGTTTGCAAAGCGGATGCCGTTACTTCGGCAGGCCGCGCCCTGTAAGGCGTTTGTCGAGACGATGATAGGGTGCGTTCTGCACAAACCGATCCAGACGGTCCTTGGACACGCGCACCGGCTGGACGCTTGCGCGCAGCAGATGGGCCATGTAACCGATGGACAGTGCGGCCGCAGCCACCGATCCGACGCTCAGGGCGATTTCGAATGAGGTCATTCAGGTCCTCCTTGTTGAGCTATATATAGCATCCCGCACACCGGATTACCAGATCAACGCCGCTCGGGGGCATGAGTTCCCTTCTCTGCGGCACAAATCGCCGCAAGGCGGCGGATCGCCTCGGCATCGGCGCGGGCGCTATCCTCGGCGCGCGACAGGCGCATCCGCGACAAGCTTGCCGCCACCCCCGAGCACAGCGCCGCCGTGCACATGATCCCGGCCGGCACCACGCCCACCGTACCCGCCAGCGCCAGCGCCGCCCCCGTGACGCAGGCGCCAAGGCTGATCGACTGGATCGGCGCAACGATCTTTTCCGCCGGGCGGGCGGCAGCGCGGGCTGCGGCCTCGCGGGTGGCGACCTCGCTTAGCAGCCAGTCATGCAGGGTCTCCGCCGTTTCAGCGTCGTTGAGCGCGCGCAGTGCCTGCCGCAGCGCCCGCGGCGCCATCGGGTCATGGGCAAGCGCGCCGATGGCGGCCTCGATCTCGGGCCATGGCACGGCTTCGCCCATGCCGTCCTGCGCGGCATGGCTCAGAAGCGCGGTGACAAGCGTGCGTTCGGCGCTCACAGGTCGATCAGCACCGATTTGGTGCGGCGGTTGCCGTGATAGGCCTCGCGGCCCAGATCCTTGCCAAGCCCCGAGGCTTTCCAACCGCCCGTCGGCAGGATGTGATCGCGGGTACGCCCATATCGATTGACCCAGACGGTGCCCGCCTCCAGCTTGCGGGTGATCCGCAGCGCCCGGCTGAGATCGCGGGTAAACAGCCCCGCGCACAGCCCGTACGTTGGATGAGAAGCAAGCTGCAACGCCTCGTCTTCGCTGGAAAATCTTTGGAATGTGGCAACCGGCCCAAAGATTTCCTCGGTGACGGCGGGATTGGCTTCGGTGACCTCGGAAATCAGCGTCGGGCGATAGAAAGAGCCCTCGCGGTCGAACGCGCTGCCACCGCAGAGCAGTTCGGCCCCCTGCGCCACAGCCGCCTGCACGATGCCGTCGATGCGGCGCAGCTGCTTGCCCGAGATGATCGGCGAGAACCCCGCCGTGTCGGCAAGCGTATCGGTGGGCACCACCGCCGCGAAACGCTCCAGCAGCTTGGCCGCCAGCGCATCGGCGATGCTGTCCTCGACAAGAATGCGCGAGCCGGCGACGCAGAACTGCCCGGCATTGGGCAGGATGCCGCGCACAAGGCAATCGGCGGTGTGATCGAGATCGCAATCAGCGAACACCACCTGCGGGCTCTTGCCACCAAGCTCGAGCGTCATCGGCTTGATGCCTGTTTTTGCGATGTTTTCCATGATTGCCGCCCCGGCGCGGGTCGAGCCGGTAAAGCTGACCTTGTCGATGCCCGGATGCCCGGTGATCGCCGCGCCGGTCACTGGCCCGTCGCCCATCACCACGTTGATCAACCCTTCGGGCAAACCCGCCTGCACCGACAGTTCTGCCACATACAACGTTGTCCAAGGCGTCATTTCCGATGGTTTGATCACCACCGCATTGCCTGCCGCCAGCGCCGCGCCCAGCTTCCACGCCGCCATGTTCAGCGGGAAATTCCAAGGCGTGATCGCCCCGATCACCCCATAGGGCGCATCGTCGATAAACCCGAAAGCGGCGTCCGAGGTTGGCACCAGTGTGCCTGCCTCCTTGTCGGCGAATTCGGCGAAAAAGCGGATCTGCTCGGCGCTGGTCATCACATCGCCGACGCGCGCTTCGGCTTGTGGGCGCGACGAACAGACCGCCTCCATCCGGGCGATGGTCTCGGCTTCAGCTTCGATCAGGTCGGCCCAGGCGTGCATGGCGCGCACCCGCGCCCGCGGCGCAAGCCCTGCCCAGCCCGAGGAGGTCAGCGCCGTGCGCGCCGCGCTGACGGCCTCATCGACCACCGAGGCATCGGCCAGCGGGATCGCCCCAAGTGCCGCCCCGGTCGACGGCGAGGTGACCTCGATCGCCTCGTTGCCTGAAACGTGGCGCCCCCCGATGTAGTGACCGGACGGCAGGGGAATATCGAAACTCATGGCGGCGCTCCTTCTGTTGCGCCGGACCCTAGCGCCGCCCTTCGAGCGATCCTAGCCCCCGGCTGCGGAAATTGCCTCGGCCATGATCTTCAGCCCAAGGTCGATCTCGGCGTCGGTCGCGGTCAGGGGCGGCGCGATGCGGAACACCGCGCCCATGGCGGGAAGTTTGACGATGTTCATGCTAAGCCCGCGCGCCATCGCCTCGGCGGCGATACGATCGCCCATGTCCAAATCCGGCACGCGGCTGGCCCGGTCGGTGACGATTTCGAGCCCCAGCAAAAGCCCGCGGCCGCGCACATCGCCGATGCAGTCGAATCGCTGCTGCAGCGACAACAGCCCGTCGCGAAGCCGGGCGCCCGCAACCGTGGCGCGCGCCGCCAGCCCGTCCCGTTCGATCACATCGAGCACCGTACACCCCACGGCGGCAGGCAGCGGATCGTTCACATGGGTGGTGAGGAAGATATAGCCCTTGTCATGCGCCGCCTGCTCCAGCGCGGTGCTGGTCAGCACGGCGGCCAGCGGCAGCCCCGCCCCCAGCGTTTTCGACAGCGTCAGGATATCGGGCACCACGCCATCGCGTTGAAAAGCGAACATATCGCCGGTGCGCGCCATGCCGGTCTGCGCCTCATCAAGGATCAGCAACATGCCGCGTTCCTCGCATTTGCGCTTGAGCGCGGCGAGATAGCCCAGCGGAAGCTCGATGATGCCACCGGACGACAGGATCGGCTCGGCGATGAAGGCCGCAAGGCTGCCGGTCGATTGCGCATCGACCATGGCGAAGCCGTCGTCAAGTTCGCTCTGCCAGTCGAGCGTGCCATCCGCATGGGTAAAGCGCGGGTGATAGGCATGCGGCGCGGGAATGGCGAAATTGCCAACGCTCGCCGGCCCGGCACCTTGCCGCGCGGCGCTGTAGGTCGCCCCGGCGGCGGCCCCGGTCATGCCATGCCAGCTGCGCGAAAAAGCGACGATCTCGTGTTTGCCGGTCACCACCTTGGCCAGCCGGATCGCGGCCTCGTTGGATTCACCGCCCGTCGACAGCAGCATCACCTTCTCCAACCCCGGAACCATGCTGCCCAGTCGCGTGCACAGATCGATCACCGGGCGCGACAGCATCCCCGAAAACAGATGATCCAGACGCCCCACCTGATCGCGCACACAGGCGACGATATCAGGGTGGGAATGGCCCAGCACCGCGCTCATCTGGCCCGAGGTGAAATCGAGGATGCGCGTGCCGTCTTCGGCCACCACGAAGGCGCCCTCGGCAGAGGCGATCACCTTGCTCTCGAACACCGGTCCATAGCGCATCACATGGGCTAGCGTGTCTTCGGTAATGGTTCTGTCGGCTTTGGTCATGTCTGCCTCCTGCTGGCGTTTGAGCGAAGTCTATGCCTTGCTGCGCAATAAGGATAATTCATACTTCAAAGCCCGGACTTGAGGATTTCTGATATGGCAACGCTGGATATCGCGCTGTTGAAAAGTTTCGTCGCCGTGGCGCGGGCCGGGTCGATCCGGGCGGCGGCAGACCGCGTGGGGCGCACGCAATCGGCGCTGAGCCTTCAGATGAAAAAGCTCGAAGACATCGCCGGTGCGCCTTTGCTGCATCGCACCGGGTCGGGGGTAACGCTGACCGTGGCGGGCGAGCGGCTGATCGGCGGGGCCGAGCGCATCCTTGCCGCCCATGACGAGACGCTGGCGCTGATGCGCCCGCGCGGGCTGCGCGGGGCGCTGTCCTTCGGCTGCCCCGAGGATTACCTGACCGCCTTTTTCCCCGCGCTGCTGCGCCGCTACGGCCAAGATCACCCCGATGTCGAGATCGAGATCGTCTGCGCCCCCACGGTCGAGCTGCGCCCGATGCTGGCGCGCCGCCGCATCGACCTTGCGCTGATATCAGTGCCGGGCGCGACCACAGGCGTGGACATCCTGCGCCACGAGCCGCTGGTCTGGATTGGCGCGCCGGCGCTGCTGGAGGCACAGCCGCTGCCGCTGGCGCTGGCCGGTCCCGAAACGGTGGATCACCGCATGGCGCGCGCGGTGCTTGATGCGGCGGGCCGGGCCTATCGCGTCACCCATGCCAGCAACGGTCTGGCCGGCCTGCTGGCCATTGCGCGCTCCGGCCTTGCGATCAGCGTGGTCACCGGCGCGGCAGTGCCTGCCGATCTGTGCGTGCTGAGCGACGGCCTGCCGCCGCTGCCACGCATCGGCATGACTTTGACCTGCGCCTCGCCCCGGCCCACGCCGGTGGTCCGGGCCTTTGGCGATTTCGTCGCGGCGGCGCTGCGCAGCAACTGAGGCCCGGCGGCGGCGATCCGCCTTCGCCAAGATTTCTCCCAAAGAGGATTGAACCGATTATGGTTTTCCGCAACCTGCAACCAAGGATTGCGCAGATCGGGGACTGCCGCACAAGCCCAAAGCCCGCACCAATGACCGGTCTGGCGCATGTCGTGCAGGCAGGTTTGTCGACCCAAAAAACAATTTATTCCCGATGGCGACACGACTTTAGAAAGGAAATCCAATGCCCGATTTTATCGGCACCGACGCCTCTGAAACCCTGAATGGCATCGACGGCACCGACCGCCTCACCGGGCTTGGCGGTGACGACACCATCGACGGACGCCCGCAAGAGGATATCTCGGTCTACCGCGGCAATTTCGCCGACTATACCGTCGAATTCCTCGACACCGGCGCGGTTCGCATCACCGACAGCGTCGCGAATCGCGACGGCACCGATCTGCTGACCTCGGTCGAATATGCCGAATTCACCGACATGCAGGTCGGGCTTCGCAGCGGGCAGGACATTGCCATCGTGGTCGACACCACTGGCAGCATGTACGATGATATTGCCGCGGTGAAGTCGAGTGCGCTCAATCTGCTCGATGCCATCTTCGCTCCTGAGAATGGGCTCTACGACAGCCGCATCGCCATCGTGGGCTTCAACGATCCCGGCACCAACGTGGTTCTGGAGTTCACTGACGACGCAGATCCCGAAGACCGCAAGATTGCGGCCATCGCCGCCATCAATTCCCTGCGCGCCAACGGCGGCGGCGATTTTCCCGAACTGACCTTCAAGGGGCTTCAACTGGCGCTTGATGGAAGCGCCGGTGACTGGCGGCCCGACGCAACCGCGTCGCGCATCTTTATCTTCGGTGACGCCAGCGCCAAAGACGAATCGCTGGAAGACGCGGTCTATGCATTGGCCGCCGATGTTCCGGCGCTGACCGGAGAATCGAATACGCCCCTACGCGTACAGATCAGCACCATTACTCTTGGCGGTAGCCGTGCGGCACTCGATGATTTCGCGCGCATCGCCAACGCCACGGGCGGCGAAGCGCTGACCGCCGCCAACGCCAGCGATCTGGTCGATGTTCTGCTGACCGCGATCGTTTCGGCGAGCGATGCCGATGATTTTCTGACCGGCACGGCGCGGCCGAACCTGCTGGATGGTCTGGGCGGCAACGACACCATTGATGGCCGCGAGGGCAACGACACCCTGCTTGGCCGTGATGGCGACGATCTGCTGATTTCCGGGCAAGACAACGATCGCATCTGGGGCGGCACTGGCAACGACACCATCGAGGCAGGCGCGGGCGGCGACACCGCCTCGGGCGGGCCTGGCGACGATCTAATCGACGGGCATCGCGACAACGATCTGCTGCGGGGCAACGACGGCAACGATACCGTGCGCGGCGGCATCGGCGACGACACCGTCCTTGGGGGGCGCGGCGACGATCTACTCTCTGGCAATCAGGGCAATGACACGGCCTATGGCGGCGACGGCAACGATGACATCCGCGGCTGGGGCGGCGACGATTCCCTGCTTGGCGGCGGCGGCGCCGACCTGATCGCGGCGAACGAGGGCGACGATACGGCCTATGGCGGCGCGGGCAGCGATACGATCAGCGGCGGCGATGGCAACGACCAGCTTGCGGGCAATCGCGATGCCGATGTCCTTTACGGCGAATTCGGCGCAGACCTTCTGCGTGGTGGAATCGGCGACGATCTGATCTTCGGCGGGCGACAGAACGACACCCTGCGCGGCAACGAGGGTGCCGATCTGCTGCGCGGCGGCAACGGCGATGACATGCTATACGGCGGCGATGGCAACGACGTGCTGATCGGCGGCACGGGCGCCGACAGCTTCTTCGGCGGCGATGGGGCCGATGCCGTATCCTACGCCGGGGTGGCGGTCTCGACAGGCGCCATGCACCTTGGCGTGCGGGCGAGCCTGCAAGATCCGTCGATGAACGCGGGGGGCGCAAGCGGTGACAGCTACGCCTCTGTCGAGATCTTGATCGGCTCGGGATTTGATGACCACCTGATCGGCAACGCCTTCGACAACCACCTGTTTGGCGGCGACTGGAACGACACCCTCGAAGGCGGTGACGGCGATGATCTGCTTCAGGGCGGCGATCAATACGACACCCTGCTCGGCGGCACGGGCGATGATACGCTGCAGGGCGGCTACGGCAGAGACACCCTGACCGGCGGCGCTGGGGCCGACGTTTTCTTCTTCGACAGGCTGGAAGCCGTAGACGTCATCACGGATTTCGAGCTCGGCACCGACCTGCTGCGAATCAGGGCATCGAGCTGGACAGGCGGCACACTGGATGAGGCCTCGCTTGCGGCGATGACCTCGACAGACGGCGACAGCCTGACCATCGGACTGTACGACGGCTCGATCGTGCTCGAGGGCATCACCTCGACCGATGCCCTGCTCGCCGACATCGAGCTGTTCTGATCAAAGCCCCGCCCGATGTGCAGCGGGACGGTGGGCGGGGCGATGTTCCGCAGGAACGAGCGCCGGTCCCGGCCGGGTACAGCACAAAAAAAGGCGGCGCCCCGCTGGGGCGCCGCCTTGGAAATCCGGTCGGTCCGAAAGACTCTTACGAGGCTTCCTTGATGAACTTGACCGCGTCACCGAAGGTCTGGATGGTTTCGGCGGCGTCGTCGGGGATCTCGATCCCGAACTCTTCCTCGAAGGCCATGACCAGCTCGACCGTGTCAAGGCTGTCCGCGCCCAGATCGTCGATGAACGAGGCGCTCTCGGTCACCTTGTCTTCTTCCACACCAAGGTGCTCGACAACGATCTTGCGAACGCGATCAGGAATATCGCTCATTTTCCGTCCTCACAATTTTCCGGGCTCTTGCCCATCTCTGCCCTCGCCCCACCGGGGTGGCGGCTCATGTCGCCCGTTGCCCGGGCGGCTCTTCCCGGTCGGTCCGGGTCAAACCTCGGGGGCGCGAGTCTTCGCACCCCCGAGGCCCTAATCCATGCGGGCCTATATCACACGCTTGTCAGATGGCAAATGCTTTCCGGCAGCATGAAGAAGGCCGTTCTCACAGCATTGCCATGCCGCCGTTTACGTGCAGCGTGCTGCCCGTGACATAAGCGGATTCAGGGCTGGAAAGGTACAGAACCGCTGCCGCGATCTCATCGGCAGAGCCCATGCGGCCGGCCGGAATCTGCCCCAGAATGCCGGCCTTCTGGTCATCGGACAGCTTGTCCGTCATCGCGGTTTCGATGAATCCGGGCGCGACGGCATTCACCGTGATTCCGCGCGATGCAACCTCGTAGGCCAGCGATTTCGACATGCCCACCATGCCCGCCTTGGAGGCGGCATAGTTGCCCTGCCCCGGATTCCCCGTGGCCCCGACGACCGACGAGATATTGACGATCCGGCCCCAGCGCGCCTTCATCATGCCCCGCAGCACACCCTTGCAGAGCTTGAAGGTCGCGGTCAGGTTCACATCGATGACCGACTGCCATTCGTCGTCCGACATCCGCATGAACAGGTTGTCGCGGGTGATCCCGGCGTTGTTCACGAGAATATCAACCGCGCCCATCGCCTCGGCCGCCTGTTTGGGCAGCGCCGCGACCGCCTCGGGGTCGGAAAGATTGCACGGCAGCACAAAGACCCGCTCGCCCAGCTCATCCGCCAGCGCCTGAAGCGGCGCCTCGCGGGTGCCAGACAGCGCCACCGTGGCCCCGGCCCCGTGCAGCGCCTTGGCGATTGCGCCGCCGATGCCGCCCGATGCGCCGGTGATCAGCGCGCATTTTCCTGTCAGATCGAACATTGCCCGTCCTCTTTATAGTGTCTCACTCAGCCGCGGTGTCCGCCGCGATGACCTTGGCGACCTCCTCGGGCGTGCCGATGTTCTGCACGGCAGCAGAGCGCTCGATGCGCCGCACCATGCCCGACAGCGCCTTGCCCGCGCCAATTTCCCAGAATTCGGTGACGCCCTGCCCAAGCATGTACTGGACCGACTCGCGCCAGCGCACCGATCCGGTGACCTGCTCGACCAGCAGCGCCCGGATTTCGTCCGGATCGCTGAGCGCCGCCGCGCGCACGTTGGCAACCAGCGGCACCGAGGGCGCCTTGATCTGCACAGCGGCCAGCGCCTCGGCCATGACCTCGGCTGCGGGCGCCATCAGGGCGCAATGGAACGGGGCGCTGACCGGCAGCATCACGGCCCGCTTGGCCCCCTTGGCCTTGGCGATCTCGACAGCGCGCTCGACCGCGTCCTTGCTGCCGGAAATCACCACCTGCCCCGGATCATTGTCATTGGCCGCGGCGCAGACACCGCCATCGGCGGCGGCCTCGGCGGCCACCTCGCGCGCGGTGGCAAGATCAAGCCCGAGCAGCGCCGCCATCGCGCCCATTCCGACCGGCACCGCGCTTTGCATGGCGCGGCCACGAATGCGCAACAGACGCGCCGCATCGGCAACGCTCAGCGCGCCGGCAGCGGTCAGCGCCGAATACTCGCCCAGCGAATGCCCGGCGACAAAGGCGGCAGAGTCGACCTGCACGCCCTCGGCCTCTAGCGCACGCAGCGCCGCCAGCGAGGTCGCCATCAGCGCGGGCTGGGCGTTTTCGGTCAGCGTCAGAGTTTCCGCGTCGCCCTCCCAGATCAGCGAGGACAGGCTCTGGTCAAGTGCCGCATCGACCTCGTCAAAGATCGCCTTGGCCGCCGGATAGGCCTCGGCCAGCGCGCGGCCCATGCCGATGGTCTGGGCGCCTTGGCCGGGAAAGATGAACGCTCGCGACATGGGGTCCTCCGTCTGCATCTGCGGTGCGGGCGCGCTGCGCCCCGTGTTGGACGCCTCCATTAACGGGGTTGCCATGGTTTCGCAACGCTCGCGCGATGCGCACGTCCGCTGTGCGCCGGGCCGCAATTGCCCATGCGCCGCCAAACGGGCACCTATCCTGTCACCTAGATGCCCCGCCCGCAGGAGCCAGACATGCCCCTTTCCAACACCGCCACCGCCTATGGCGGCATAGCCCGCTTGTTCCACTGGCTGATCGCCCTTGGGATCGCGCTCATGATCCCGCTTGGATGGGCCGCGCACCTGTGGCCGATGCAGGATGCCGCGGCGATCACCACCAAGACCACGCTGTTCTCGGCCCACAAGACGCTGGGTGTCGCCATCTTCTTCATTGCGTTGGCGCGCATCGGCTTTGCCCTGAGCCAACCGCGCCCGGTGCCCCTGCACCCGGAGCGGCGCGCTGAAACCCTGTTGGCCGAAGCCGTGCACTGGGCCCTCTACAGTGCGCTGGTGCTGGTGCCGCTGTCCGGCTGGATCGAACATGCGGCGACCGATGGCTTCGCGCCAATCTGGTGGCCGCTGGGCCAAGACCTGCCGCTGGTGCCCAATTCCCCCGCGCTGGCGGGAAGCTTTGCCGAGGTGCATTTCCTCGCGCAATGGCTGCTCGTCGCCGCACTTGCGCTGCACATCGCCGGGGCGCTGAAACACGCAGTGATCGACCGTGACGCCACCCTTGCACGCATGGCCAAGGGCATCCGCGCAGGCACCCCCCACCCCCACAAAGGCCACGCAACGCCCGCCCTTCTTGCCAGCGCAGCATGGCTCGCCCTGCTGAGCGGCGGCGCCGCGGCGGGCCTGTACGGCACCGCCCCCACCGCCGAGACGCCCAAGCTCGAAGCCGCCGTGTCAGACTGGCAGGTGCAGGCTGGATCGCTCTCGATCAGCGTGATGCAGATGGGCACTGAAATCACCGGCAGCTTTGCCGACTGGACCGCCGCCATCGCCTGGGCCGAAGCGGCCGCGCCCGGCCCCGAAGGGCACGTAACGGTGCAGATCGCTATCCCCTCGCTTGCCTTAGGCTCGGTCACGAAACAAGCGCTCGGGCCCGACTTCTTTGCCGCGACCGAGCATCCCACGGCCACATTCCAAGCCGACCTCATCCGCACGGATGATGGCCGCGAGGCAAAGGGAATGCTCGCGCTCAAAGGCGCTTCGATACCGCTGACCCTGCCCTTCGATCTGACCGTCGAGGGCGACACTGCAACGATGACCGGCCACGCCATGCTCGACCGTCGCGACTTTGCCATTGGCGACGGCATGAGTGACCCGTCGCAACTTGGATACGAGGTGCAGCTGCGCGTGACTTTGACCGCAACCCGCAGCGAGAACTGACCCGCGCCGCGCCAGACCGCGATGTCCGGCCAGCCTCCGGCGGGGATATTTGCAGCCAGAAGAAATCAGAGCGCCGCGCCCCTGTTTCTTCTGGCCCAAAATATCCCGGGGGGAGCGCAACGCGCGGAGGGCAGCGCCCCCTTCCGCCCTCAGCATCCCATCGACACGTCTGGTCCAGCGCGCGCGGCCATGATATCGCGCCCTCATGACCGAGATCACCCTGCGTCGTCCAGACGACTGGCACCTGCATCTGCGCGATGGCGAGATGCTCAGCGCCGTTGCCCCCGAAAGCGCCCGCCATTTTGGCCGTGCGATCATCATGCCCAATCTGGTGCCTCCCGTGGTCACCGGCGCCGAAGCGGCCGCGTACCGCGAGCGCATCCTTGCCGCGGTACCGGATGGCGTGGATTTCACGCCGCTGATGACGCTTTACCTGACCGAGGCGACCGACCCTGCGGATGTCGTTAAATCCAAGCAGGACGGTATCGTCACCGCGGTCAAGCTTTACCCGGCGGGTGCGACCACCAATTCGGCCTCCGGGGTGCGCGATTTCGACAAGGTGCGCCCGGTGCTCGAGGCGATGGCCGAAGCCGGCATTCCGCTCTGTGTCCATGGCGAGGTCGTGGATGCCGAGATCGACATCTTCGACCGCGAGGCGGTGTTCATCGACCGCGTGCTCGATCCGATCCGCCGCGCCACCCCCGGCCTCAAGGTGGTGATGGAGCACATCACCACCAAGGACGGTGTCGATTACGCACGCTCGGGAGGCGACACGCTTGGCGCGACGATCACCACGCATCACCTTGTGATCAACCGCAACCACATCCTCGTCGGTGGCATCAAGCCGCATTACTACTGCCTGCCCGTCGCCAAGCGCGAAAGCCATCGACTGGCGCTGCTCGAGGCCGCGACCTCGGGCGATGCGACCTTCTTCCTGGGCACCGACAGCGCTCCGCATAGTGACCCGGCCAAGGAAAGCGGCTGCGGCTGCGCTGGCTGCTTCACCGCGACCAACACCATGTCGATCCTCGCCGAGGTCTTCGAGGCCGCCGGCGCGCTAGACCGGCTTGAGGCGTTCACCTCTTTGAACGGACCCGCCTTCTACGGGCTGGCCCCGAACGACGCCCTCACGACCCTGCGCAAGGGCGCGCCGGTGAGCTATCCGGCAAAGATCGAGACCGGCGCCGGGCCGCTCACGGTCTTCGATCCGGGCTTCCCGCTGCATTGGCAGGTGCTCTGAGCGCCCCGGCCCTTCACCGACATCAGGCAAGACGCGCCCATCTGCCCGCAGGTGAGGCGCGTTTTCATGAGCGGCGTGCGCGCTCCCATCCGTTTCCTGCGCATCTGGTCGCGGCAGCGGCATTCCGGTCAGGGCAGGAATCGACGGCGCGGCCGAGTATGACGCCGCCCATGACACCCCGCTCTGGCGCCTGCGCCTGCGGCACAAGCTGGTGCATCACACACAGGCACAATCCGGCGCGGTGCAAAAGTGGGCGAGCCGACGCAGCGGCGGGCTGGAGGCCTATACCCGTGGCGGGCGCCATCTGCCGCAGCGCCGGCTCAGCGAGCCGATGCCGAACCGGATGGTCTAGGCGCAGACCAATTCGTACGGCTGAGCGCCCCGCGCGCCGGTTTTTTCCGATCAACGCCATGGTCCATGACCCGGCGCTCTTTCGCTTGGGCGTGGATATGGGCTAGAGGGGGCGAAACCTGCCGCTGGAGTTGTGCCCATGATCCCCTCGTCCTACCCCTCGCCCGAAGAGATGGCCCGCCTGACCGCACGGATGCTGTGGGAAATCGGCGCCGTGCATTTCATGGAGGGCGGAGAGCCGTTCAAGCTGGCCTCGGGCCTGCCCTCGCCGGTCTATATCGACTGCCGCAAGCCCAATTCGTTCCCCCGCGTGCGTTCGACCCTGATGGATTTCCTCACGGCGACCGTGATGCGCAATGCCGGCTTCGAAGCCTTCGACAACATCGCTGGCGGCGAAACGGCGGGCATTCCCTTTGCCGCCATGGTGGCCGAACGCATGGCCCTGCCGATGACCTATGTGCGCAAGAAGCCCAAGGGCTATGGCCGCAACGCCCGCATCGAAGGCGTGATGAGCGAAGGCCAGCGCGTGCTGCTGGTCGAGGATCTGACCACCGATGGCGGCTCCAAGCTGTCCTTTGTCGATGCCATCCGCGAAACCGGTGCCACCTGCGCTCATACCGCGGTGATCTTTTACTACGGCATCTTCCCCGAAACCACCAAGACCCTTGGCGATCACGGCGTCACGCTGCACCACCTGTGCACATGGCACGACGTTCTGGCCGAGGCCAAGGAGCGCGGCGGCTTCGACGCGGGCACGCTGGCGGCGGTCGAAGCCTTCCTTGCCGACCCGCGCAAGTGGCAGGCGGAAAACGGCGCATCCTAAACGGGCGGCGCGGGGCAACCCCCCGCGTCGAATCGCTGAACACCGCCCCAGATGTTGCGGGAATCGTGCAATCTGCTACGATATCCGGCGAGAGCTGCGCCACGATCCGGGCAATACCGGGCTTATGCGCCAGTTCTCCACAGAGATATACAGATTGGTCCCGCCCCGCGCTTCGGCTTATAGCAGCCGAACCGCTGGGGAGCGTACGGGGTACAATCGGGAACAGGCACAAGGCAGGGCAGAGCAATGAACGATCATAGCGTATTCAATGCGACCGGTGTCGAGATCGATCAGGCCGACACGATGCCGCATTCGATCGAGGCCGAGCAGCAGCTGCTGGGCGCGATCCTGACCAACAACGACGTCTACGACCGCGTCGCGGCGATTCTGACTGCGGCGCATTTCTACGAGCCGGTGCACGCGCGCATCTTTGAGATCGCCGCCGCGCGCATCGCCAAGAACAACCTCGCCTCGCCGGTGACGCTCAAGGCGTTCATGGAAAGCGACGAGGGGCTCAAGGAACTGGGCGGGCCGGCCTATCTGGTGCGCCTTGCCGGTGCGGCGGTGTCTAGCTTTGCGGTGCGCGATTACGCGCAGATGATCTATGATATGGCGGTGCGCCGCGACCTGATCCGGCTGGGGCGCGACATCGCCGACAAGGCCGCCAAGGTCGATGTCAAATCCGAGCCGCGCGAGCAGATCGTCGAGGCCGAACAGGCGCTCTACAAGATGGCCGAGCAGGGCAGCTCCGAGGGCGGCTTTCAATCCTTCCTGCGCGCGGTCACCGATGCCGTGCATGTCGCCAACGCCGCCTACCAGCGCGAGGGCGGGCTTGCGGGCATTTCCACCGGCCTTGCCGATATGGACAAAAAGCTGGGCGGCCTGCACCCGTCCGACCTGTTGATCCTTGCCGGGCGCCCGTCGATGGGCAAGACCTCGCTGGCCACCAACATCGCCTTCAACATCGCCAAGGCCTATCGGCGCGGGATCAAGACCGATGGTACCGAAGGCGCGCTCGACGGCGGCGTTGTCGGGTTCTTCAGCCTCGAAATGAGCGCCGAGCAGCTGGCGAGCCGGATCTTGGCCGAAGCGTCCGAGATCAGCTCGCACAAGATTCGTCAGGGCGACATGGACGAGCGCGAATTCCGCCGTTTCGTCGATGCCGCCAAGGAGCTCGAGGCCTGCCCGCTGTTCATCGACGACACCCCCGCCCTGCCGATTTCGCAGGTCGCGGCGCGGGCGCGGCGGCTGAAGCGGACGCATGGGCTTGACGTGGTGATCGTCGACTATCTGCAGCTTCTGCGCGGCACCGCCGACAACCGGGTGCAGGAGATCGGCGAGATCTCGATGGGCCTGAAAGCCATCGCCAAAGAGCTGAACATCCCGGTGATCGCCCTGTCGCAGCTGTCGCGTCAGGTCGAAAACCGCGAGGACAAGCGCCCGCAGCTGTCCGACCTGCGGGAATCGGGCTCGATCGAACAGGATGCCGACGTGGTGATGTTCGTGTTCCGCGAGGAATATTACACCGAACGCGAAAAGCCGTCGGATGACCGGCTCGACGAAATGGCGGCATGGCAGGAAAAGATGTCACGCCTGCACGGCAAGGCCGAGGTGATCATCGGCAAGCAGCGTCACGGCCCCATCGGCACGGTCGAGCTGTCCTTCGAAAGCCAGTTCACCCGGTTCGGCAACCTCGTGAAGCCGTGGCAGCAAAACGGCGACGACGCCGGGTACTGATCCGCCGATTCGAGGCAGGAGAGACCATAAGAAAAGGGTGGCCTATTCAGGGTAATCCCCCCCGATGTTAAGAGGATGCGGAAGTAGAATTTTCTCGGCGGGATGAACGAGGAAATTCCGATGAAGCAGACACGCTTCACAGAAGCCCAGATCATGCACTTCCCGGCAGGGCATTGCGCAGCAATGGCCCGAGAGGGGGCGTGCTGCGCCAGATGGAAGGCGGGGTTCCTGCTTCAGAGTTGTGCCGCGAGCACGCGATGAGCAGTGCCACGCTGTACAAATGGCGGGCGAAGTATGGCGGCATGCACTGCCCGGCAACACATGCAAAGCATGTGTGAGAGGGACGCCAGTCTCATCAGCGAGATGAAGGCGACGGCCGAGGAGAACCGCCGCCTGAAGCGCATGTACGCTGACGTCAGCATGCAGAACGACCTGCTGAAGGAGGCGCTCGGAAAAAAATAATCCGGCCACCCACTGCCCGGCAGGGCATTGCGCCGCAATGGCCCGAGAGGGGCAACGCCGAGAGTTGGCCGTGAAAGCGGGGGCGATGAAGGGCGTCAGCATTGCGCTGGCGTGCCGGGCATTTGATGTCAGTGAGACGTGCTATCGGTACAGCCCGAAGATGGACGGGGAGAACGAGCAAATCGCCGACCTGCTCCTCGGCTTGACGGCTGCAAGGAAGACTTGGGGCTTTGGCTTGTGTTTCCTGTATCTGCGCAACGTGCAGGGTCATAGGTGGAACCACAAGCGGGTCTACCGGATCTACCGCGAGCTGGAGCTGAACCTGCGCCCCTCTCGGGACATTGCGATGCAATGCCCTGCCGGGTGACCATCAAGCCGCGCAAGCGTCTGAAGCGGCAAAAGCCGGACGAACTGGCTGTGCCTGAGGCCCCGAATGAGGTCTGGTCGATGGACTTCATGGCCGACAGGCTGGGGGATGGACGGCAATTCCGGTTGCTGAACGTTTTGGATGACTTCAACCGCGAAGGACTGGGCATTGAGATCGACTTTTCACTGCCTGCGGAACGGGTCCTGCGCGCACTGAACCAGATCATCGAATGGCGCGGCGCACCCAGGACAATTCGAGTCGACAACGGCCCGGAATATATCAGCGGCACCCTCCCTCTCGGGATATTCCTGCGGAATACCCTGCCGGGCAGTGCATGGAATGGGCCGAGAACCGGGGCATTGCCTTGGCATACATCCAGCCCGGAAATCCTCAGCAGAACGCTTATGTCGAGCGCTACAACCGAACGGTCCGGCACGAATGGCTGGACTTATACATTTTCGAAAGCATTGAAGAGGTCCAGAAGATTGGCACCGAGTGGCTCTGGTCCTACAACCATGAACGCCCCAACATGGGCAACGGCGGGATGACACCTGCACAGAAACTGAAGATGGCCGCGTAAATTCTACGACCAAGCCCCCGCAAAAACGGGGGGATTATCGCTTCGCGGACAGCCCTTTCACACGATAGATCCGGTAGAGCTTCTGTGGGTCATGCTCATGCCCTTGCGTTACAGCAGCACGCCGATCCGGCCTCTCTCGGGACATTGCTGCGCGCAATACCGTGCCGGGCAGTGGGAGAGCCAAACCTGCGCCGCTTGGCGGCGATTTCCTGCATCTCCTTGGGGATCGCGGCACTGTCCCCCTCTCACACAGACTTCGCATGTGTTGTCGGGCAGCGGGACGGGCGTTCACGCCGAACTGTCTTGGGATCGACACCAACCAGCCGACACGCCCGGCGCTGCGAGATGTCATGATCCCACAGTGCCCGGAGCTCCGCATCTCGCCGCTTGGTCAATGTCGTCAGGGTCGGCCTTGTTCTCGAACAGATGGCAGGCTGGCGGCCACTATTCCCAGAAAGTCCTTCAGGACGATATTGTCGGGCATGGCGTCTGCCAGCAGGCGTTTGAGTTTGGTGTTCTCATCCTCAGACGCCTTCAGCATGGCCGCCTCGGAAACTTCCATCCCGCCATACTTGGCCTCCAGCATGAGAGCATCAACGTCGAGAGGCATCGCGAGCACATCAAGGAAGACACCAAGAAGCAGCTCACTTCGTGGGCCCGCCTCTTTATCAAGCCAACCGGTATCACCGACTTTCTCGAAATTACACAGGTGGAGGTCATGGCCAGATCGACGCGCCCGCCGGGCTTCTGCAAGACTGAAACCAGCGTCGGCCAGATGGATCTTGCCGTCGCCCTTGAGGTTGAGGAGGTTGGTCTTGACGCCGTCTTGCGCCTACCTCCGCCGGAATTCCTGCGCCACATGTTCGATCGAGGCAAAGATCAGCGGTCCCTCGATGCGGATGAAACGGATCTGGGGGCAATGCGGCAGGCGGTAGAGCTCGGCATTCATGAAGACACGGCGGCCATTGATATCAATTGGGGCCCCGACCGCCACAAGCGCACGGGCGCTTTTGTGCAGACAGGCCGAGAGCGTCGCGATGACCCCGACGAGAATGGCGAAATTCTCGGAAAACGCGACTGTCAGAAAGGTCGCGGCAAGGATGAAGGTCTCGGACCGACTTGTGCTGACGATGTGGCGAATTTCAGCGAAGTTGATCAGTTTGCCCGCGACATACAGGGTGATGGCGACCACCGCGGGCACCGGCACATGGCGTACGAAAGGTGCGAACAAAACCAGCAGGACCATCAGGAACAGGGCGGCGAAGATTGCCGACAGCGGCGATGTCGCCCCGCTTTGCGCATTCGGCCCGGAACCGGTGAAAGAGCCGGAGTCGGCATGGCATTGGAAAAAAGCTGACCGTCAGGTTCGACACCCCCTGCCCCACCATCTCCTGAGCTGAATCGTATACCTCCTCGCGCCGGATGGCGAAGAATTTGCCGATCGAGATCGCTTCGAGCAGGCCTCAGCCCCAGCGGCGGGCAAGAGCGCGGCTGCCGCCGTGAGCCCTACGACAACCCAATGCGAGATGACGGCGATCAGGTCGCCAAGCCCGGTAAGACCGGCCAAAAGCTGCAACAGTCTCACCAGAGCAGCGCAAGTGCCATAGCGATGTACTCGGCACTGCCGGGTACGGCGAGCCCGCTCAATGCGGCGAAAAGCACCGCGGAAATGGCTATGGTCGGCCCCGAGACCATGACGCGGGAGGCCCCCAGATCGCCGACACGATGGTGACGATGATCGCGGCGAACGGCCCGTATTCCGTCGGCAGCCCGGCGATGATCGCAAAAGCGACCCCCGGAGGCAGGACGATGGTCGCGTTGGTCAATCCGGCCAGCGCATCGGCCTTGAGCGATGCGGCGGTATTGTTGCGAAACCATGGCCGGATCGGCGACAGACGCTTCAGCAGCATGTTTGCCCGGTACATGGCCTTAGGACAGCTTGCCAGACCGCTTGTCCTGCGCTTCGGCGCGCTCCAGAACCTCTCGCAATTCGCTCTCGTTGCGATAGCCGATCAGGATGCCCACCTTGGCCTCGCCGATACTGGCGTCGCGCGACGCGATCTGCGCGTCCGAGATGGTGGTGCGCTGCGAGGTGCGCCGGGTCCAGTCGAAGAACAGCTGCCTGAGCCGGGCCAGTTCCTGCGCATGGTCCGGGTCGGCGCCCAGATCTGTCAGCTCGTCCGGGTCGGTTTGCAGATCGAACAGCATGGGCCGGAACCCTTCGGCAAAGATGTATTTCCACCGCCCGTCGAACAGCATGGTCAGCTTGGCATCCTTGACCTCGACCCCGAGCCGGCTGCGCACGTCGCGCATCGAATAGTCGTATTCCGACACCGCAACATCCCGCAAGCGGTCCACCTCGCCATGCAGAATTGGCAGCAGCGAGCGGCCTTCGATGATATGGGGCACCTGAACGCCGCCGAAATAATCAAGGATGGTGGGCACGACGTCGATGGCTTCGACCAGCGCCAGCGATTTCAGTCCTCGCGTCGCGTCGGCCTTTGGGCTGGGATCGACGATGATCAGGGGGATGCGGGCCGAGGGGTCGTGAAACAGCTCTTTCTCGCCCATCCAGTGATCGCCAAGATAATCGCCATGATCCGAGGTGAAGACGATCATCGTTTCATCCGCCAACCCCTGCTCTTCCACAAAGGCCATCAACCGCCCGATCTGATCATCAAGCTGTTTGATCAGCCCCATGTAGGCGGTCAGCACACGGGTGCGCGCGGTGTCATCGGTGAAGGCGCGCGAGACGCGCTCTTGCATGAAGGCGCCGTAGACCGGATGCGGATCTGCCTTTTCCGCCTCGCTGCGCACCGGATCAAGATGGGTCTCGGGGCCGTACATGTCGTGATAGGGCGGCGAGACGATATAGGGCCAGTGCGGCTTGATGTAGCTCAGGTGCAGGCACCAAGGCGTGTCGCCGGCCTCGCGGATGAAATCCATTGCGCGCCCGGTGATATAGGGGGTTTCGCTTTCCTCGTCAGGAGCGCGGGCAGGCTTGTCGGCGTTATCAAGGAACCAGCCGCTAAGAAGGTTGCCATCCTCGTCTTCGGCGCTGTTGGCAACGCTGTTCCACGGGTTTTCGTCCTGCCAGCCGCGCTGCTTCATGAAGCTGTCATAAGCCGGGTTGCGGGCGTATCGGGTGCCGTCGGGATGCAACCCGTCATCGCGTTCGAACGGTTCGAACCCGCATTCCGCGACCCGCACGCCGATCTCGCTGTCCGGCGCCAGACCAAGGCGGCGCATGCCCTCGACGTCGGCCGTCATGTGGGTCTTGCCGCACAGAGCGGTGCGCACGCCCAGCGGGCGCAGATGATCGCCCAGCGTCATCTCTCCGACCTTGAGCGGGATACCGTTCCAGGTCGAGCCATGCGAGCTGGCATAGCGCCCGGTGTAGAACGACATCCGCGACGGGCCGCAGATCGGCGACTGCACATAGGCCCGATCGAACAGCACGCCGCGTTCGGCCAGCCGGTCGATATGCGGCGTGTGCAGATGCGGGTGCCCGGTACAGGACAGGTAATCCCACCGAAGCTGGTCGCACATGATGAAGAGAACGTTCTTGGTCATAAGTCCGGGCACCTGAAGTCTGGGCGGGGACGCTATCGCCCCCGCCGGTTTTATTTACATACGTCCAACGTCGGGAATGGAAACGCCCAACTCTTCGAGCGCGCGCAAAGCCCCCGGATGCAACGGCATGTTAAGATCGACCACGGCCGCTTGCGGCGTGATCGCCCTGAGCCAAGGCGCGCTTTCGCCCATTTCCGCGACCCCGGCAAAGAAGGTTCTGGTCATCTCGTAGATCATCTGTTCGTCGGCGTTTTCGTTGGCGACGATGCCGACGGTGACGCGCAGGGTGGTCACATCGGTTTCGTTCTGCTGGTTGTCGCCATAGACCCCGGCAGGCAGGGTTCCAAGGCCGAACCCCGGACGGTTGGCCAGCGCCTTGACTCCCTCGCTGTCAAGCCGATCCTCGGGGATCCCCAGAAAGCGGATCGGGTTGGTCACGGCGATCTGCGTCAGAACCGGGCTCGGCGCGTTGGTCGGGTTGCAATAGACGTCGAGATTGCCATCCTGAAACGAGGCTGCGGCGGCATCCCAGCCCAGCTTGACCGCCTCGTAATCGGTGCCAGCCTCAAGCCCGGTCAGCTCATCAAAGAGCAGCTGCATCGTGGCGTAGGCCGCGCTCCCCGGCGGGCCAAGAAAGACCCGCTTGCCACGCACGTCCTCCAGCGTCTTGATGCCAGAATTCTCGTAGACTGCAATGTGATAGACCCCCATCGGGAAATTCAGCACCGTGCGCAGCTTTTTCGCCAGTTCGGGCGCTTTATCCATCTTTTCGAACATCGCGCGCTGGCTTGCCATCAGCGCATGCAAGGCGGGCGAGGACATGCAGAGCGCGGTCTTGCCCATCGCCACTTCCAGAACATGGCGCGTGGCGGCGCCGGTGGCGTTCAGCTGGATTTCGTAGTCGGGCAACTCGCGGTTGATGATATTCGCGAAGGTGGTCATCACGAGGTTCGGGCTGGTGCCCGGCCCCAGCGTCGACATGCGCAGCAATTCCTTGGCCATCGCAGCGTGCGGCAGCATCGCGACGCCTGTCGCTGCGGCTGCGCTGGCCAGCAATGCGCGGCGGTTGAGTGTGGTGGTTTTCATAGGGTGGCCCTCCTCGCCATCATGAAACTTGCTTTTGGGTGGTCAGCTCCAGCCGGTCGATGACCAGCAGACCGATGGACGCGGCTGCCGCGATCCATGAAACGACCGGCCCGAAGAAAATGAGCCCGGCGGCCAGGCCCAGCCCGACCGGCACCATGTAACCCTTGCCGCGACGCGGATAGCAGGCGCGCGAGATCAGGATGGTGGCAAGCAGCACGAACAGGATGTCTTGCGCCGACTGGATGATCGGGTAGCCGGTGCCCAGCAACAGCGCCGGTTTGTAGATGAAGGCAAACGGGATCACAAAGCCCGGCAATGCCAGCCGCGACGCCTCGAGCGCGGTGGCCATCGGGCGTGATCCGGCGATGGGTGCGGCGGCAAAGGCGGCCAGCGCCACAGGGGGTGTGATCGCTGACAAGACGCCGAAATACAGCACAAACATATTGGTGTGGACGATCGGCACCCCCAGTTTCTGCAGCGACGGGCCCATGACCAGAACGATGATGAGATAGGCCGGAACCGTCGGCATCCCCATGCCCAGAAGCAGGCAGGCAATGCCCATCAGGATCAGCGACACGAACAGCTGGTCTTCGGCAAGGCTCGACAGCAGCGAGGCAAAGCGCAGGCCGACACCGGTCAGGTTCAGAACGCCGATGACGATCCCGACGGCGCCCACGATCACCACAAGCTGCGCCGAGATCATCCCGGCGGAGCGGATGAACCGAAGCCACGCCTTGCCATCAAGCAAAAGGTCGGGCCGGATTGCAAACCCCATAACTGCGGCCAGCGCAACGCCAACGAACCCAGCATAGGCAGGCGATGCGCCCCCCACCATGGTGACCACGATCCCGGCAAGGGAGATCACGAAGATCGCCATCTGGACCAGCTCGCGCCAGTTGAACCGAACCTTGGGCTGAACCTCTTCGTCCAGATCCATGTTGCGCGCCGCGCTGGAAATGGCGACGAACAGCCCGCCGTAATACAGCAGCGCCGGCACCGCCGCGGCGGCACAGATCGTCAGATAAGCAACCCCGGTCACATCCGCCATGATGAAGGCCACAGCCCCCATGATCGGCGGGGTGATCTGGCCCCCGCTCGAGGCGGCGGATTCCACGGCGGCGGCAAAGCGCGGCGTAAACCCGCGTTTCTTGATCAACGGAATGGTGATCACCCCGGTGCCGACGACATTCGCCACCGCAGAGCCGGAGATCGTGCCGAACAGGCCACTTGCCACGGTCGCAGCCGCCGCCGGGCCCGAGCGCAGACGCCCCGTTGCGGCCAGCGCAAGGCGCACCAGAACAAGGTCGATGGCAAGCAGTTCGAGCAGCGCGCCGAACAGGATGAAAATCAGGATGGTCGACACCACCGTCGCCATCGGGCGCCCAAAGACCCCGTCAAACGAGAACCACAAGACGGTCATCAGCTCTTCGGCCGACATCCCCGCGTGCCTGAGAAACCCCGGCGCCAAATGCCCGAAAAGGCCATAGGCAAGCACGATTGCCGCCACCAGTGCCATGACCAGCCCGACCGAGCGGCGCGTCAGTTCGATGACGGCGATCAGGCCAAGCACTCCCATCCAGATGTCGGTCTGGCTCAGGAAGTAGAGCCCGGTTTCAATCTCTTCGGCGGCGCGGAAGTATTGATAGACGCTGAGGGCAAGCGCGACGGCCGTCAGTGCCAGCAGGGCGCGATCCCAAAGCCTCTCTGACTGTGCGATGCCCGAAAGGATGACCAGCATGCCTCCGATCAGCAGCATGCCGACCCGCAGGTAGGAGTCTGAAAAGACGCCGAAAAGCGAGACGTACAGGACCACCCCGATCACGACCAGCGACAAGGGCAAAACGGCATGATCCGCAATCGCGAACCTGTTCAGTTTAGACACGGCTTCCTCCCTTGCGCCCTGTTTCCAGTTCACTCCGATCTCCACTTCGGGGTGTAGGGCGCGAGAATCAGATTTATTGGACAAGGCAGTTTCTGTCGAATACAGGTTTCACCAGGTGGAATGGGAAATGACAAAACTCAACCGATCAATCGACCGCGGACTGAGCGTTCTTGAAGTGGTACATGCCTCGGGCACGATTTCGCTGGCGTTGCTCGCCGCGCGCACCGATCTGCCCAAGGCAACGCTGCTGCGGATCTGCGCCACGCTGGAATCGCGACGCTGGTTGCAACGCCGAAGCAGCAACGGCCACTACCAAATCGGCTCGGCTTTCCTGCCCGGAGACCGTATGGAAAACCGCATCGATCGCCTTCTGGCCGTCGCCAAGGACGAACTCGTTGCGTTGAACCGTGACACCGGCCTCGCCAGCGATCTGGCAGCAGGGATCGGTGGCGGGCGCGCAGAGATCGTCGACACCACCCGGCGGTTCAAGGAGAACGGCGTGTATCCTGATACCGTCGGCTTTCGTCCCTCGCCAACTCTCTCGGCTTTGGGCACGGCGTATCTGTGCGCCCTGTCAGGTCCCGAGCGGGCGAAGGCGCTGAAAGATCTCGCCAGTCGCTTGCCTCGCGAAGACGCCAAGGCCCTGCCGGGGCTGGCGCGCATCCTGAAGGGCATCGCCGAACGCGGCTATGCTATCCGGCCCGAAGGCCATTGGGGCCGAGCGGTGGATTACGGCGCGCTGCCCGCAGCCATCGCCGTCCCCATCGTGGCAGGCAAAGAGCCGATCGGCGCTGTCAATCTGGTGTGGAATGCCAGCGAACACTCGGTGGAAACGGTGGTCAGAGACCACTTGGCGCGGCTTCAATCAGCAGCGCACACAATCGGTCGGGATTATTGTGGGCAGGGCTGAATGACACCCTGAACGCGATCTCTTCGATGTCGATCCACCACCTTGGCCACGCCCGAGGATCGGTGACGATCGAGCAGGTTCTGGTGCCGATTTCCGGCAGTCCCTGAGTAGAGTATCGACCCGGCTGCCTCTGCTCAGGTCAGACCGCTGATCTGAATGCCTCGGCAGGCGTGCGCAAGGCACGCGCCTGATGAGGGCGGCGCTGGCCGTCGTGGCCTTGCGGGATTTCGACAGGTGCCAGCCCACCAACTCGGGGGTGTGGCAGTCGGTCACCAGAGCTGACGATCCTCGGCATAATCAGCGCCCGCGACAGGGGATCTGGACGATCAAGGTTTTCGACCAAGGGCGCAGCGCGCTGAAATCCAGCGCCAACCAATCAAACTGCGCCAACTTCGGCAGGCTTGCCCCCCTATCTGACGTATGCGGCACAGGGAGACCGGGCAACACCCCGAGGCTTCTCCCGCTCAGGGCTGAAACGTTCGACTGGATTGTTCGTGGTATCGCTCTGCGAGCAAGACCATATCGAAGTCAAACCACACCAAGAACGAACCGCACATTCGACGTGAGCGTTATGTGTGGACTAGGTCGTTGTGCGATTACGGCGAAAGCAGGTCTTCGGCATGAAGCCGGACTAACCTGAGGAATTTGAGAGGCGAATCCTTCATCGCCGGTGTGCAGCGATGCTCCGCTCATGTGGGAAAACTCATGTTTTCGGCCCAGGGGTTACGTCCGGCCCAAAAGTTGCGTGCGGCTTTTCAGGCATTTGGCTGTTTCGCGCCACGGTATCGGTCTTAGGGCCAAGCAAGAGAAAAACTCATACATGGCCGCGTTTTTGTCGTTTGTCGGGGGGCTTCCGGCTTTCTAGGCTCGATACATGCCCCGAGTGCCCGGCCCAGCCAGCCATGCGCCGGGGCCGGAGTTTCAGACCGGAAGGAGGCGCGGATCGTGCCGCAAGACACCCCCCAGAACAAGCCGATCCGTCTCGCTATTGCGGGGCTTGGCGCCATAGGTTTCGGCGTTGTCGCCGCGGTGCAATCGGGCCGTCTGCCCGGTTTTGAAATCGGCGCGGTGTCTGCCCGTGATCAGGCCGCAGCGCGCGCGCGCCTTGCCGAAATCGCCCCGGACGTGCCCGTGGTGGCCATCGACGAACTCGAGCCGCTTGCCGATATGGTGGTGGAATGCGCCCCCGCCGCGCTGTTCGAGCAGATCGTCGGCCCCTTTGTCTGCGCGGGGAAAAAGGCGGTCGTGCTGTCTGTGGGCGCCATTCTGGGGGCCGAACATCTGGTGACGCTGGCCGCCGACAATGGCGGGCAGATCATCGCCCCTTCGGGCGCACTGCTGGCGCTTGATGCCGTGACTGCCGCCGCCGAGGGCAACATCGAGTCGGTCAGGATGATCACCCGCAAGCCGGTGAGCGGCCTGCTTGGCGCGCCATATCTGGCTGAGCACGGCATCGATATCGCCGCCGCCACCGGCCCTATCCGGGTGTTCAGCGGCAGCGCCCGCGACGCGGCGCGCGGCTTTCCGGCAAATCTCAACGTTGGGGCGGCGCTGGCCCTGTCGGGGATCGGTCCCGACCGCACCACGATCGAGATCTGGGCCGACCCGGCGCTGAGCCGCAACACCCATACCATCGAGGTGGTGGCCGACAGCGCCAGCTTCTCGATGTCGATCGAAAACGTGCCCAGCGCGAACCCCAAGACCGGGCGCATCACCGCGCTGTCGGTGATCGCGACATTGCGCAAGATGACGGCCCCACTGCGCCTCGGCACCTGAGGACCGGCGGCAAGACGATCAAGAAAACCAAGCAAAGACTTGAGACTAACAGGGACCACAGACCATGACATTTCCTTCTTCGCTCACCTATCCCGCAGCAGCCCTAGCCAGCCTGTTCGCCCTTGGCGCCTCACCGTTGCTGGCGCAATCGGTCTCGATGACCGTCGAGGCCAGCGCCATTCCGGCCTTTGTCGCCGAGGATCGCGGCTTTTTCGGCGACCTTGACGTCGAGGTTTCCAAGGTCGGCTATGATCAGGTGCAGGCGCTGCTTGTTGCGGGCGACACCGACATCGCGTGGATGTCACCAATCGAGACCGTGCAGTTCGTCACCGAAGGGTCGGACTTTCGCTATTTTTCCACCGCTGGCGCGCAGAACATGTACAACGGCATCGTGGTGCGCGCCGATGAGGCAGAGCAATACCCCGACGTTCTGAGCCTCAAGGGCAAGACGCTTGGCATGCCGGGCTTTGGCACTGGCACTTGGGCGAGCTTTCGCGCCTTTACCCGCGCCTTTTACGACATCGAAGATCCGACCGAGTATTTCGACGTTGTGACCGCCTCGTCCGGCGCGCTTCTGGCGATGGTCGAACAGGGGCGCGTCGATGCCGCCCTGCTGTTTTCCGGCTCATCGGCTGCGGCGCGCGCCTTGCCGGAATTCAAGACCGTGTTCTCGTTCACCGAGGCGATGGAGGCCGCGACCGGCCAGCCGCTGGTGATCAACGGGGCGGTGGCCACGGGCACATGGCTCGACGAAAACCCGCAAACCGCCGCGACGATTGTCTCGGGGCTGGACGAGGCCACCGCATGGATCGTGGCCAACCCGCAAGCCTTTGCCTCGGGCGGCGAATACGAACAACTGGCGCAGGATGCCGGCTGGCTGGCCGGGCCGGAAACCGTGGATTCGGTGCTCGGCCTGATCGAACAGGGGCGCTGGTATCTCACATCCGAGGATTACACGCAGGACTGGATCGATGCGATCCTCGCCCTGCTTGAAGACGGCGCCTTTGTCGAGGAGCTGCCCGCGCAGGACGCAGCATTCCTTGCCCCCGGCGCCCTGACGGTTGCCGAGTGAGGTGGCCCGGATCACGCTGGCGTAAACCATGACCGAACTTACCCGATCCAGAAGGCTGATGCTGAATGCCGCGCCCGTTGCGGTCGGCATCGGCCTGTGGTGGGCGATCACGACATTCGTGCTCGTCCAGCCACGGCTTTTCCCACCCCCGCAGAACGTGCTGGGCGAGCTGGCGCGCATCCTGTCCAACGACGGGCCGCTGGGATCGACCTATGCCCATGCCGGTGCCACCCTGTCGCGTCTGCTTGTCGCTTGGGCGATTTCATTTGTCGTCGGAACCCTGCTTGGCGTGCTGGCGGGGCGCAAGCGGCTGGTTCTGGACTTCATGGCCAACCCGGTCTGGATCGCCATGTCGGTGCCCTCGGTGGTCTGGGTCTTCATCCTGCTGGTGCTGTTCGGCATCGACAATATCGTGCCGGTCTCGGCGCTTGTGCTGCTGCTGTCGGCGCCGGTGTTTCTGGGCACCGCCGAAGGGGTGCGGGCGATATCCAAAGACCTTCTGGAGATGTGCGACAGCTACCACGTCCGGGGCTGGCAGCGCCTGACCGACTTCTACCTGCCCGCCATTGCGTCTTACATGGTGGCCAACGCCCGCGTGTCCTTTGCCTATGGCATCCGCATCGTGCTGATCGCCGAAGTGATCGGCCTGCCCAACGGCGTGGGCATTCTTGTGGCCTACTGGTCCGACACGCTGTTCATGGCCCCGATCATCGCGTGGGGCATTATGCTCACCGCCGTGGGAATGGCCGTCGACCTGCTGATCTTTGGCCCGCTTCAGCGCCGGATCCGACAGGAAAGCGAGTTGTCCCGATGACGCTGCACAACCCAAGGCTTTGCCAGATGACCCCCAAGGTTTCCCTCGACAACATCGACCTGTCCTTCCCCGATGCCAGCCGTCCCGATGGGCGCAAGGTAATCTACGAAGATTTCTCGCTGCAAATCGAAAAGGGCAGCTTTACCGTGCTGCTGGGCCCCTCGGGCTGCGGCAAGTCCACGTTGCTGAATATCATCAACGGGTTGCTGAGCCCCGACAAGGCCGGTGGCATCGTCATCGACGGAACGGACCTGCGCGCCAAGCCGGATCTGTCGCGCCAGATGGCCTATGTCTTTCAGGGGCCGCGCCTGCTGCGCTGGAAGACCCTCGCCGAGAATGCAGAATTCGGTTTGCGCGGTCTTGGCGTTCAGCCCCGCGAGCGCTGGAAAGAGCTGATCGACAAGTATTTTCACGCGGTCGGCCTTGGGGATGCGCAGCACCTTTACCCGCATCAGGTCTCGGGCGGGATGCGCCAGCGCGCCTCGATCGTGCGGGCTTGGGTGAACGAGCCGCAGATCCTGCTGATGGACGAGCCGTTCAGCCATCTGGACGAGATCACCGCCGCCGAGATGCGCCGGTTGCTGACCAGCCTGTGGACCTCGGAAGAAGAGCGCCGCACCATTGTTTTCGTCACGCATGACATATCGGAGGCGGCGCAGCTTGCCACCGACATCATCATGCTGACCCCCGCCCCATCCACGATCTGCCTGCGCCGTAAGGTCGATCTGCCATGGCCGCGCCGGATGGACAGCGACGAGGTGATCGGCGTGGAAAAGCAACTGCGCCACGCCTTCGCGGAACGCGCCGGGATCGGGTTCTGAACCGCATGGCCCGTTTTGATACCCCCGCCGCGCTGGCGCAGATCGCCTCGATCGTCACCATTCTGGCGGTCTGGGCGCTTGCCGCCGTCATCGTCGATATGCGCGCCCTGCCCGGGCCTTGGCTGGTGTTTGGCACGCTGGGCGAGCTGATCTTCAGCGGCCGGGCGTTCGGACCGCTGGGCGAGACGCTGGGCCGCACCCTTGCCGGCTTTGGCCTCGGCATGGTGCTGGGCACTGGCTATGGCATCGCCGCGGCGCTGTCGCGCACCTTCCGCGAGCTGACGCTGTGGCTGTTGCAAATCTCGATCTTCACGCCGACGCTGATCCTTATCTTCCTGTTCCTGATCTCGTTCGGGCGGACCAACTTCACCGTGATCCTGCTGGTCGGGCTTGTGGTGATGCCGGTGGTCGGCACCTACGTTCGCGATGCGATGGGCGATTTCGAGGACGAGCTGACCGAGATGGCGGACTCGTTCAAGATCGGCCTGCGCGAGCGGGTGACGGGCATGTACCTGCCCTTTCTGGTACCGCCGCTGCTGGCCGCCGGGCGCGTCGCCTTCACCCTGTCGTGGAAGGTTGCCTTCCTGTCCGAGATCTTTGGCTTTCCCAACGGCATCGGCTGGCAGGTCAAGACAGGCTATGACATCTACAACATCCAGCTTCTGCTGGCGTGGCTGATGCTGTTCGTCTTCGTGCTGCTGATTGCCGAGCAGTTGATGAGGCTGGCACAACGCCGCTTTGTCAAATGGTAGGCCGCGCCCGGCCCGATCAAAGCCGCCCTGAATGACCTTGCCCCTGTTCCACCCGGTCTGCCACGTCGATGACTGCGGCGGCGTTGCCGGAAAAGCTGCTGTCCGGGCCGTATCGGCCGCCATGCTTGCCGGGGGCGGACCCCGTAGCGCCATTGCAGCGGCCCTGCCGGGGCATCGGATCTGCGCCCACGATGCAATCGACGCCGCCACGATCATCGAAGCGGCGCAGGGCCACTGAGTCACGCCACCTTGCCGCCAATGCTGCTTTCTTGGGCAACGCCCTGTCGGCTGCGCCCGGGACACCGCCCAAGACAGCGCGCATGTCTTGAGCCTGCCTGTCCGCGCCGCCTAGCCTGCGCCGATCATCGGCGGACCAAGGGGTTTTTCCATGCGGCGCAGACTGCCTTCGCTGAATGCCCTCCGGGCGTTCGAAGCCACCGCGCGCACCCTGAGCTTCACCGCCGCCGCCGCCGAACTGAATGTCACGCAGGGTGCCGTTTCGCGCCACGTCCGGGCGCTCGAGGCCGAAATCGGGGTCGAGCTGTTCATCCGAAGCGTGCGCCGCATCGACCTGACCCATGAAGGGCATGTGCTGCTGAGCGGCGTGCGCAGCGCGCTCGACCAGCTTGAACAGAGCGTCGGGCGGGTTGATCGGCGCACAGCTGGCGGGGTGCTCACGATCAGCGCCTTGCCCACCTTCGCGATGAACTGGCTGATGCCGCGCCTCGAAGATTTTTCCTCGGCGAACCCGGCCATCGAGGTGCATCTGCTGACCGGTATCGGAGCGGTGGATTTCTCGCGCGAGGATACCGATCTTGCGATCCGCGTCGGCAACCTCGGCGATGACGATGCTCCCACCAACGCCGCGCGCATCGACCTGAAGATGACCGAGCGGCAGGAAGGCTGGCGCGCCCATCGCCTGATGGCAGATGAGCTGGTGCCCGTGGGCATCGCCTCCGTGATGCGGGGGGTCACGTCGCCCGGCGATCTGCTGAAGAAGCGGTTGCTGCATATGGCCACGCGGGCCAATGCCTGGCCGGACTATCTCGAAGCGTCCGGGCTGGCCCATGAGGTCGCCCACGACGGGCCGAGGTTCGGTCATTACTTCATGGTGATCGAGGCGGTCCGGCGCGGCGACGGCATCGCTGTGGTGCCCAAGGTTCTGGTCGAAGACGATCTTGCCTCGGGCCGGCTGGTCACCCTGTGCAATGATCCGGTGCGCAGCGCGGGCAGCTACTACCTGCTGTGCCGCGATCACCAGTGGCACCTGCCGGTCATCAAGGCGTTCCGGAGCTGGATCAGCGACAAGGCAAGGCTATACGCCGCCGCCAACCACGCGACTGAGCCCGCAAGCCTGCTAAAACTGTAAGCCGCGCCGCGGGCGCGTCATGGCTGGCAATCGGGGAAACGGCGTCGCGCGCCCCTGTCTGGTTCGCAAGCAATGGTCTGGTATCGCGCCACCTTCGGTGTGTCCATCGACGCCGATGGCCCCCCTCTGGTTGCTTTCGTCTTTCATTCCGCCAGAGCCTCGGCTGTGACTTCTCAGCGGGCATTTCCCGGCGCCAAGCCCCACAAACCGCAGTCAGGACTCATCGAGCATGGGGAGCTCTAGCCGGAAGATCGTCGTTCTGCCCTTGCTGGTGACCGACAGACGCCCGCTATGGGCCTGCGCGATCGACGAGGCGATGTGCAAGCCAAGCCCAAGCCCGGCGCTTCCGGTTTCGCTGCCGCGCCGGAACGGCTGGAACAGCACGTCCCGCACCTCTGGCGGAATGGTCTCTCCTTCGTTCTCGACCTCGATGACAGCCCCCTTGTCGTGGCATCGTCCTGTAAGCCGAATTGCCGTGCCCGCTGCGCCATAAGTCATCGCATTGGAGAGGAGGTTCGAGATCGCCTGCCCGATCCGGGCCGGATCGCAACTGACCGGGCGCGTGAAATCGAGATCGAGGACAACCTCGCGATCCGGCGCCACGAGACGGATTTCGTCGACCACTTGTGTCAGAGCCTCTGTCAAGGAGGCATCCGGCTTGGCCGAGACGCTGATTCCGCCGCCCAGCCGGGACTTGGCGTGCAGCATGATGTTGTCGATCAATTCGTTCATCCGGCGCAGCGACGCAAGCATGAGGGCAAGCAGATCACGCCCGCGACCGGTCAGCGGCTCTTTGTCCAGCTGTCGGACCCCTGCCCCAAGCGCCGCAACCGGGTTTCGAAGGTCATGACCGAGGATCGCCACGAACTCTTCTTGAAGCTGCAGAAGCCTGCGTTCGTGCTGAACCATAAGTTCCTGTGCTTCCAGCCTTTCCTCGGTCTCCAAACTGCGCCCGATGAGTTCCGCGAACATCTTGAGCATGGCAACGGCGCGCGGGCTTTTCACATCCTTCGGCTCGGTATCGATCGCGCAAAGAGTCCCGAAGAAACTGCCGTCGCTGCGGTAGATGGGCACAGAGGCATAGCTGACGATGCCAAACGCCGCGGCAATGGGGTGGTCCTGATAGTCAGGATCGCTCGCCACATCGTTGAAGATGACCATTTCGGCGGTGTCGCGAACGCTCTGGCAAAAGGTCGACTCGATGGCGATCTCATCGCCTTCGGCAATCCCGAACCTGATCTCATCGACTGTGCGGCAGGCAACCCACCGGTCCGCCGTGACGCGCGCAACGCCAGCAAAACGCATGTTCGTCGCAAGCATGACGGTTTCAAGGATGGTCCCCACAAGATCGCTCGCCGAGAGCCGCTCGATATCGGACTGAAAGTCGTGCGTTCCGGCCAAAAACGCCGCGTGATCCTGCAAAACGCTATGCGTATCTTGTTCGTTCATTGGTATCACCTTGGAAACTATGGTCCCGCCGAGGTAATTAGCCTCAGCCTAACCGCAGAGCGCGGGAATGTTTAGACGCAGTGTCACATCTGAGCCCGGTGGAAAAGCTGCAACAACGCCGACAAAGCCGCTCTTCGGGATCTCGCGACGGCAAAAGGGCCATGCCCGACGCAGCCGCTCCCGGCTCACCCCTGCCAGAGGCACGGGCGCGGCACGGGCCAGACCCAGCCCTTTCGGGTGCGATCGCCCGCGCTGCTGCGACCGGCATCGTCGCATCTCGTGATGTCTATGTGGCTGCCCTCATATCTGACCGGTTGAAGAGCATTTTCTGACGTCGATTCACAAGTCGTCTTTACACGATCCTCTCGCCGATCAGGCTGGTTCAAGCGCGCCCGGCGATGGGCGCGTTTCCTGCCGCATCCGTCAATGCACGGCTAAATGTAAGACACCATCGTGATTGGTGACGGTATCGCGGTATAGGCCGCCTCGACTTTGCTCGTGCGACGCGGCCAATCGGCGGCTGTGATCGGGCGGCGAAGATCCCGGCCCCCTGTCGGAGAGTACCTGCCACAAAAGGGCGTGGTGGCATCGAAGTTATGCCCGTGGAACGACGTCGCCCTTGTTGTCGCGGTCCTCCATGGGGAGGTCGTTCAGTATCTGCACGGCCTTGGCCCGCAGGTTAGCATTGGAGAAGCCCGGCCGCGCGTCCATCATATGGGTGCCGCAGAAGGAGCCTGCTTCGCCGATCTGGCGCAGGAGGGGGAAGACGTGCTCGTCGACGAGACGCATCAAACCGCACGTTTCAAAGTGCTGGAAGCGGCACCAGCGGAGGTTGTCGTAGGGATCGCCCTTGTCGTCGGTGCTTTCCTGGAAAATGCGGCGGGCCATCGGGCGGCCAAGGTCTTCAGCCACGCGCCCGTGCGCGGTGTGCAGGTCATCGAGCCGTTTGATGAACACAAGGCTGGTGAGCCGTTCGAGGCATTGTTGCGGAACTCTGTCTGCGAAGGATCCAGATTGTGAATCCATGCGGTTAGACGAGGTGCATGGGCAAGTCTGCACTCGCCCACTACCGAACGACAGACTAGTCCAGCTAAACGGCGTCGCTTCGCAAGCGCGGCTCGCTGCCGATCCACTGCCCGGCAGCACATGCCTACATGTGTGAGAGGCTGGCTGGAAATGGGGATGATCTGGCTCGCGCCGCATGACGGCAGCCCCGCGCGCCCCGCGGTGTTATGGGATGCGGCGATCCGGTTCCGTCTGACGATCAAGGTCCCGTTCAGGCTATTGCTCCGGCAAACCACCGGGATGGTTGCCAGCCTGCTGAAGTTGGCGAGCCTGGACTGGGCGGTGCCGGACGAAACGACCTTGCGCCGTCCGCAGAGTGAGTTGGGACCGTGGCCCGAGTGGGGTCACGTAAGCCCACCGAACGCTCGCCGTTCAAATTCCAAATCGGCGCGCCGATGGCCCCTTGAACCTGCTGGTCCCCTTATCGGGCATTGATGTGCAATACCCTGTCGTGCAGCGGATGGCGCGTATGACACGCGTCGCTGCCAAGCCGCTATCATTGACCGTCAGGCCTCGCCGATCATCCTTATCCGCATAAACGGTCGGTCGTCGAAAGAGGACTGCCCGGCCCCGGCGGCCATCAACTGAAACAAACCTCTTCGCGCAACCCGGCACTATCGCAGGGCGTTCTGGAACCCCTCTCGGCAGCATCCTGCGGATGCGCCTGCTGGGCAGTGGATGGACCGCATACCATGTTCGAAGCCGGGTCGAGGCGAAAATGCGCTGCCTCAAGGCCTTCGGCGAGCGCAGCGCCGCAAGATATCCGGACCGACAAACCGCCGAAATCCACATCCGCATCCGCCTCAATACACTCGGCACCGCTGAGATCGTCCGCGTAGCACGACGCAGACGGGGAAAGGGGCATCAGGCCTCAAGCATGAGTTACGCAACAACGCCGCTGTTCGATGACGGCGAGGAGATTTGACACCCCGCCGGACCAGAAAGCGTTCCAGATCTGATCGACCCGGGAACGGATGGAGCCTGTGCGCCTCGGATTGATTTCGCCGGACCGTACCCGGGGCGCGAAGGAAGGTGCAACCTGTCGCATGCGCTCGGCCTACCCCGACACCACCCGATTCGTCATGGAACGCGCTGGGCGATGCATAAAGGTGCGTTCAAGCGCTTGTCGTTTGGAGGGTTCTTTGGCGGGTATAGCCGACAGACATCAAATTTTCTAAATAAAATCAAGGGCTATTGGCGGAGGCTCAGGGATTCGAACCCTGGGGACGCTCTCACGCCCAACGGTTTTCAAGACCGCCGCATTCGACCACTCTGCCAAACCTCCGGTCTGACGGCCAATACCCCCGTTCACGCGATTCTGAAAGCACCCCCGTGCGGAAACTCTGCCGATCACGCAAAGCGGTCTTTTCATGCGGCAATCCAGCCGCTACTCTGCGGCGCAGCGCCGAAACCTGCGGGCATTCTCTGTGATCTGCTGACCGCGATCAGGGCGGATCGGACTCGCGGGCGGATCGGAATCGCGGGCGGATCGGAATCGCGGGCGGATCGGAATCGCAATCGGGCCAGCAGGTCCGGGCAGAAAACAGGGCATGAAGACCCGCAAGACAGGCAAGGGACGAAGCATGGGCAAGGTGATTTCCTCTCGGCGGGCCAGATCGCGCCGGCTGGTCTTTGTGATCGCGGGGCTGACGACTCTCGCCGCCTGCGACGACATGAAGGTTCCCGGTTTCATGCAGCAAAAACCCAGCACCGTGGCCGCGGAGGAGACCGCGGCGCGCGCCGGGACCACCGCCGAACGCGATATCGAAGCACCTGAGATCTTTCATGCCACCGAGGCCGGGCTCTGGGATGGGCGCCCGTCGCTGGGCGGTGTCTGGGTGGCGCATCCCGACGTCAAGGACCCCGAGCGGGTCATCATCCGCAACCAGACCAACGGCCAGTTCGTCATTGGCGCGCTGTTCCGCCGCGAGCGTCAATCGCCCGGCCCGCGCCTTCAGGTATCTTCGGATGCCGCCGCCGCGCTTGAAATGCTGGCCGGTGCGCCGACCAACCTCGACGTGATCGCGCTGCGCCGCGAACTGGTCGAAGTCGCCCCCGCGCCTGCGGAAAAAACCGCCTCGGTGCCCGAGGCGACAGAGGTCACCGAAACGACGCTTGACCCGGTGGCCGGTGCCGCCTCTGCCGCGATCGACGCGGCGCCTGCGGCGGCGCCCTCACCGACGCCAGAGGCCGCCAAACCCGCGTCCAAGCCCGCCTCGACGCTGGACAAGCCCTTCCTTCAGATCGGCATCTTCAGTATTGAACAGAACGCCGACAACACTGCCACCGCCATGCGCCAGCAGGGCATGGTGCCGACGGTGCGCAAGCAGGAAAGCTCGGGCAAGACCTTCTGGCGGGTGATCGTGGGCCCGGCCCAATCCGCATCGGAACGCGATGCCCTGCTCAAGAAAATCAAGGCCGCCGGCTTCACCGACGCCTACGCCGTCAGCAACTGACCAGACCGGGCGGCCCCTGCCCGGCAGACGAGGACGACATCAGATGACCCTTTCGCGCCCGTTTCGCAGGCTGTTCGCCGCCTCCGCCCTTGCGCTTGTCGCTGCGCAAGCCAGCGCTTTTGACACCTCGGCCCGCGCCGCGTTCGTGCTCGATTACACCACCGGCACGGTGCTGATGGCCAAGAACGCCGACGAGTCGCTGCCGCCGGCATCGATGTCAAAACTGATGACGCTGTACATGGCGTTCGAGGCGATCCGCGACGGGCGGCTGTCGCTCGACGAGACCCTGCCGGTCAGCCAGCACGCCATGTCCTATGGCGGCTCGACGATGTTTCTCAACACGCAAGACCGGCCCCGCGTCGAAGATCTGCTGCGCGGCATCATCGTGCTGTCGGGCAATGATGCCTGCGCCGTGATCGCCGAGGCGCTCAGCCCCGATGGCACCGAATCCGGTTTTGCCGATCTGATGACCCGCCGCGCCCAGCAGCTTGGCATGACCGGATCGCAATTTGCCAATGCCAGCGGCTGGCCAGACCCCAACCAGCGCATGTCGATGCGCGATCTGACGCTGCTGGCGAGCCATATCATCGAGGATTTCCCGCAGTTCTACCCGATCTTCTCGGAAAAGACCTTTGCCTTCGACGGGCGCGCGCCATCGAACATTCACAACCGCAACCCGCTGCTCAAGCTCGATATCGGGGCCGACGGGCTCAAAACCGGGCACACCTCCGAGGCGGGCTATGGCCTTGTCGGATCGGCCAAGCAGGACGGGCGCCGGGTTGTGTTCGCCATCACCGGGCTCGAGAGCGAGCGCGGCCGCGCCGAGCAGAGTGAATCCATCGTCAACTGGGCCTTCCGCCAGTTCGCCGAACGCACATTGCTGAAGAAAGACACCGAGCTGACCCGCGCCGATGTCTGGCTCGGCGCGCAGGACAGCGTCGCGCTGGTCGCAAAAGAAGACGTGACGCTGCTGGTGCCGGTCACCCCCGGCACGCGGCTTGACGCCGAGGTGGTCTACACCGGCCCGCTCCGGGCACCGATTTCCGCCGGGCAGCAACTGGCGGAACTGATCATCCGCCCCGAAGGCCTGCCCGAACACCGGGTGCCGCTGTTTGCGGCGCATGAGGTCAACAGCGGCGGCTTCGGCAAGCGCATGATGACCGTCAGCCAGGTGCTGCTGGGCCGCATTCAGGAAACCGGTCCCGAAACCGGAGAGGCAATGTGACGACGCGCCCCGGGCTGTTCGTCAGCTTCGAAGGCATAGACGGCTCTGGCAAGTCCACCCAGGCGCGGCGTCTGGCCGATCATCTGCGTACCGAGGGGCGCGAGGTGGTCCTGACGCGCGAGCCGGGCGGCTCTGCCGGGGCCGAAGAAATCCGCGCGCTGGTGCTTCAGGGCGAGCCGGATCGCTGGTCGGCAGAGACCGAGCTGCTGCTGTTCACCGCCGCCCGCCGCGATCATCTCGAACGCACCATCCGACCGGCGCTGGCCCGCGGCGCCATCGTGATCTGCGATCGGTTCGCCGACAGCACGCGAATGTATCAGGGCCTGTCACGGGGCGATCTGCGCGCTGCGGTCGACACGCTGCATGCGCTGATGATCGGCGTCGAGCCGGACCTGACGCTGCTGATCGACATGGACCCGGCCGCCGCGCTCACCCGCGCCAAGGCCCGTGCCACCGCCGAGGAACGCTTCGAGGATTTTGGCCTGCCGCTTCAGGAACGGATGCGCGCGGGCTTCCTTGCGCTGGCGCGTGATTTTCCCGACCGCATCACCGTGATCGACGGCAACCGCGCCCCCGATGCGGTGGCCAAAGACATCGCGGATACCCTGAAAGCCCATACATGAGCGATCCCGATCTTCCCCAGCCAGATCAGGTCGACGGCGCTCCGCATCCGCGCGAAACCGCACGGCTCTTCGGGCAGGATAACGCCGAGGCCACCTTTCTAAAGGCCTACAGCGCCGGTCGGCTGCATCACGGCTGGCTGCTCACCGGCGCCAAGGGGCTTGGCAAGGCGACTCTGGCATGGCGCATCGCGCGCTTCCTGCTGGCAACGCCGCCCGATGCCGGCGACGGGCTGTTCGGTGCACCTCCGCCCCCCACAACGCTCGACATTTCCCCGGATCACCCGGTCGCGCGCCGGATGCTGGCGCTGTCCGAACCCGGCCTGTTCCTGCTGCGCCGCGGCTGGGACGACAAGGCCAAACGCCTGCGCACCCAGCTTACCATCGAAGAGGTGCGCAAGCTCAAAGGCTTCTTCAGCCTGTCCGCCGCAGATGGCGGGCGCCGCGTGGTCATTGTCGATGCAATGGACGAGCTGAACACCAACGCCGCCAATGCCATCCTGAAACTGCTCGAAGAACCGCCTGCCAATACCACGCTGCTGATGGTCGCCCACCAGCCCTCGCGCCTGCTGCCCACGATCCGCTCGCGCTGCCGCGAGCTGCGCCTCGCCCCGCTCGACGCCGAAGACATGGCCCGCGCCCTCGGTCAGGCCGGGGCGGAGCTGCGCAGCGATGACGCGCAAGCGCTGGCCGCGCTGTCCTCAGGCTCGGTCGGGGCGGCGATACGGCTGCTGAACCACGACGGGCTGCGGCTCTACGCCGATCTCGTGGCGCTGCTGGGAACCGCCCCGCGCCTCGACCGCCCGCGCGCCATCGCGCTTGGCGAAAGCACCGCCGGAAAGGGCAAAGAAGCACGGCTCGATCTTGCGCTCTCCCTGACCGACACGCTGATGGCCCGGCTGGTCCGCACTGGCGTCACCGGCCTGCCCCCCGCGCCCGAAGCCGCCCCGCACGAGGCCGAAATCCTCGCCCGCCTCGCGCCGAACCCGCACAGCGCGCGCCGTTGGGCCGATCTGGCCCAACACGCCGGAGACCGCGCCCGCCACGCCCGCGCCGTCAACGTCGACCCCGCCGCGCTGGTCCTTGATCTCGTGCTGCAACTGGCTCGCGCCGCCTGATCCGATCACCGCACCCAGTCTTCTTGCCGCGCCCAGTCTTCTTCTGGCCTCAAATATCCCGGGGGGAGCGCATCGCGCGGGGGGCAGCGCCCCCGACTTCGCTCTCCTGCCGCGGCAACGCCCTGAGCCAAAGCGCCGCCTGCCGCAGATCCGCCTCAAAACCTGCCTCCGCCGCGCCGCGCTGCGCGTCGGGCAAGCGCAGCAAATAAGACGGATGCCATGTCAGCAGCACCGGGGTACCATCCTCCAGCCGCTCAACGCTGCCCCGCCGCTCACCAAGCCGCGCTCGGCTGCCGGTCAGGCTCTCCGCCGCGGTGCCCCCCATGGCAAGGATCAGCGCCGGGCGCAGCCGCTCGCGTTCCAGATCCAGCCACCAGCGACATTGCTGGATTTCGCCAGCGTTCGGCGCCTGATGCAACCGCCGCCGCCCGCGCGGAGTGAACTTGAAATGCTTCACTGCGTTTGTCACGTAGGCTTGCTCGCGCCGCAACCCCACCCGCGCTGCCACCGCGCCGAACAATTGACCAGCCGGGCCGACAAAGGGGCGCCCCTGCAAATCCTCCTGATCGCCCGGTTGCTCGCCGACGATCATCAGCCGCGCATCGGGCGGCCCTTCGCCGGGCACTGCCTGCGTTGCGCCATCCCACAACGGACAACGCCGGCAGCCGTGCAGTGCCTCGACAAATCCATCGCGCCCCACCGGAACCGCCGCCGCCCGCGCAAGGATGCGCTCTGCCCGCAGCGGCGGCAGCGTGGGCGCAGCCCGCGCCATCTCTTCGGCGCGGGCCTGCGCCCCGGCGATCAGCTCGGGGATCAGCGCCGCCTCTGGCAGGTTGCGCCAATATTTCAGCGGCATCTCTGCCTGCATCGCCTTTACCTTCAGTCGCGCCGGATTGAAGATGTTGCGGAAATAGGTGCGCCAGAGGTCCTCGGCCGCGTCCTCGCCGATCTCGGGGCGCCCCACCGCAGGCGCAAACCGCAGCGACCCGGCCTCGAAATGCGCCGACAGGTCGGGGGTGAAAATCGACCAGTCCATATCACCGAACCGGTTGGCAAAGAACGGCGCGGCCAGTTCAAGGATCGGGTGCGTTGGTTCGAACCATGCGGCAAAGCGGCGGCGATTTGCCCCCAGCGCATCGATCTCGCGAAAGCGCACAAAGGCCGTCATCTTGTGCCGGTCGCGGCTGACGTCCTTGGCCATCTTGCGCAGCCGGTCAACGCGGGCATCGCCGCGATCCTCCAGAAGATGTCGCTCACCCCGAAGCGCCCAGAGCAGCGCATAAAGCCGCGCGAAGCGCTCAGGATCGCGGTGCCAGACCACCAGCCGGGCAAGCTCGACAAAGCCCTTTGATACGCTCACCGGCGCCCCCTCCGGCGTTGGCAGCGGCTCGGAGAACAAGTCCGCCTCGGGCTCGCCGCGCGACCAGAGCACCGCTTCGGGCGGCACGCCCGCCCCCAGCAACGCCCGCGCTTCGTTGCGCCACGCATCAAAGGTGCCGATCTCGGGCAGGCAGACCCGGCGCATCAGATCAGCTGCAACTGCTGGGGCGGCGGTGCAAAGCGCGCCCGCAGATCCTGCGCATCAAGGCCGCGCGGGTGCCAGTCCAACGCCGTCAGGAAAGGCCGTGCCTGTTTCAGGCCCACCCCCATGCGCCGCAGATCCTCGTAGCGCAGCGTCCGGTGCCGGCGCGTCGCCAGAATGCGCTGGGTGCTCTTGGTGCCGACGCCGGGAATACGCAGCAGCAGCTCGCGTTCAGCCCGGTTCACATCCACCGGAAAGCGGTGCCGGTTGGCCAGCGCCCATGCCAGCTTCGGGTCGATCTCCAGATCGAGGTTACCATCCGGCGCGGCCTCGGTGATCTCGGCCAGATCGAAGCCATAAAACCGCAGCAGCCAATCCGCCTGATACAGCCGATGCTCGCGCATCAGTGGCGGGCGGACCAGCGGCAATGCCGCGCTGCTGTCGGGGATCGGCGAGAAAGCCGAATAATACACGCGCCGCAGCTCATAACCGGAATAAAGCCGGGTCGAGGTCCTGAGGATCTGCGCATCATTCGCCCCATCCGCCCCGACGATCATCTGCGTCGATTGCCCGGCGGGGGCAAAGCGCGGCGGGCGCTTGCCGGTAAAGCTGGCGTCCTTGCGCTCTTCGCGCTTGAGCCGCACGTCGGCCATCGCCTTGCGGATCTGCGCAGGTTTCTTTTCCGGCGCATAGCGGCTCACCGATGCATCGGTCGGCAGTTCGACATTGATCGACAGGCGGTCGGCATAAAGCCCCGCCTGTTCGATCAGCATCGGGTCGGCGTCCGGGATGGTCTTGAGATGGATGTAGCCGCGAAAGTGATGCTCGCATCGCAAGCTGCGCGCGATGCGCACCATATCGGCCATGGTCTCATCGGGGCTGCGGATGATGCCCGAGGACAGGAACAGCCCTTCGATATAATTGCGCCGGTAGAATTCCAGCGTCAGATGGACCACCTCTTCGGGGCTGAACCGCGCCCGCTGCACGTTCGAGCTGACGCGATTCACGCAATAGGCACAGTCATAAATGCAGAAGTTGGTCATCAGGATCTTGAGCAGGCTGATGCAGCGCCCGTCCGGCGTGTAGGCATGGCAGATGCCAGAGCCGGTGGTCGAGCCAAGCCCCTTGCCATCCCGCGAATTGCGTTTCTGCCCGCCGCTGGACGCGCAGGAGGCATCGTATTTTGCCGCGTCCGATAGAATCGCGAGCTTTTCATCAAGGGTCAATCCAGCCATGTCGTTCATGATATGTTCTCATAAGGGCACCGGCAAGCCCTGCTCCCCTTTTCTTGAACGGCTCGGCGGGGTAGGACAGGGCATGAGCCGCTTCCTGATCCTGCAACTGCGCCCCGAACCCGAGGCCAGCGACAATGAATTCGCCGCCTTTCTGTCGAAGGCCGGGCTGGACACCGGCGATGTTCACCGCATTCGGCTGGATTGCGAAGACCTGCCCGCCGGGCTTGACCCGCGCGATTATGCCGGGGTGATCGTGGGCGGCGGGCCGGGCTGCGTGTCGGACGCACCGCAGGAAAAATCGCCGATGGAAGCGCGGATCGAGGCCGCCTGCCTGTCGCTGATGCCAGCCATCACGGCGCAGGATGTGCCCTTTCTTGGCTGCTGCTATGGCATCGGCATTCTGGGCGCGCATCTTGGCGCCCGCGTCGCCAAGAGCCGCTATGGCGAGCCGGTCGGTGCAGTGCGCTGCACCCTCACGCCGGACGGCGCCAGCGATCCGCTACTGGCCGGGCTGCCGGAGAGCTTTGACGCCTTTGTCGGCCACAAGGAAGCGCTGGAAGAGCTGGTGCCGGGATTGGTCCAGCTGGTGAGCGGCACCGCCTGCCCCTTCCAGATGGTGCGCTACGGCGCCAATGTCTACGCGACACAATTCCATCCCGAGGCCGACGCACAGGGCTTTGAAACCCGGATCCGCATCTACCGCAACAAGGGCTATTTCCCGCCCGAGGATGCCGAGCGCCTGGTGCGCGAATGCCGCTCTGCCGACGTGGTCTGGCCCGAGCGTATTCTGGAAAATTTCGTGCAGCGCTTCGGCAAGGCCTAGAATTTCAGCAGAAATCCCCGCGCGCCCTTACGGCACCAAGGGCCAGATCAGCGGAACGATCAGCGCCGTCAGCACACCGACCGACACATTCAGCGGCACGCCCACCCGCAGGAAGTCGGAAAACCGGTAGCCTCCGGGCCCATAAACCAGTGTGTTGGTCTGGTAGCCGATGGGCGTTGCGAAGCTGCAAGAGGCAGCCACCATCACCGCCACCACCAGCGGGCGCGGATCGATGCCCAGCTCCTGCGCGAGGCTGATGGCGATCGGCGTGACCACCACCGCAACGGCATTGTTGCTCACCGTTTCGGTCAGCACCGAGGTCAGCAGGAACACCGCCCAGATCAGCAGCGGCCCCGGCAGGGTTTGCATGAAAGGCGCCACCGCGCCGACGATCAGCTCGACCGCACCAGAGCTTTGCAGCGCCGCGCCAATGGCGAGCATGGCAAAGATCAGCGCCAGCAGCTGGCCTTCGACAAAGGAAAACGCCTCATCCGCATCGATGCAGCGCGCCAGAAGCACCACCGCCACCGCGATCACCGAGAGCGCCAGAATTGGCGCCACCCCAAGCGCGGCAAGGATCACGATCCCGGCCATGGCTCCGATGGCGATCGGCGCATGGCCACGGCGGAACGCCCGCGCCGAGGGGTGCGACACGTCCACCAGTTCCATCTCTTCGGCGAGCCGCTTGATGTCTTCGGGGGCGCCTTCCAGCAGCAACGTGTCCCCGACCCGCACCACTAGATCGTCAAGCTTGCGCCCGATGTTCTGGTTCCGCCGATGCACCGCCAGCGGGTAGACGCCATAGCGACGCCGCAGACGCAGCGCCCCGAGCGAGCGGCCAACCATCTTGCAGCCCGGTGTGATCAGCACCTCGACCGTGGTCGTCTCCTTGGCCGAGATCTGATTGACCCGCTTCAGCGACTTGTTGCGTTGCAGGCTGAGCAGTTCGGTCATCTGGGTGCGCAGAACCACGCGATCGCCAACCTCAAGCGTCACCTGCTGCAAGTCGCGGCGCAGCGACTGATCGCCGCGCACCACATCGACCAGCCGCACCCCGTCGCGCTTGAACAGCTGCACACCCAGCACCTCGCGCCCCACAAGGTTGCTTTCCGGCGGGATCACCGCCTCGGTAAAAAATTTCATCCGCGAGCGATCCGACAGCATGCCCGCCATCGACACCCGCTCGGGCAGCAGGAACCGCCCGGCAACCGCCAGATACAGCATCCCCCAGGCCGCAAGGATCACCGCCAGCGGCGTCACCTCGAAAATCCCGAACGGGGCCAGCCCGGCGCTGCGCGCAACGCCATCCACCAACAGGTTGGTCGAGGTGCCGATCAGCGTCGTCGTACCACCAAGGATCGCCGCATAGCTAAGCGGAATCAGCAGCTTGGACGGCTGCACCCCGAGCACGTGCGAAATCTGCACAAAGATCGGCAGCATCATCACCACAACGGGTGTATTGTTCATGAAGGCCGAGGCGAGGATCACCACCAGCATGATCAAAGCCACCGCCCGTCGCGGCCGCTGCGCCACCTGCGTCTGGGCATAGCTGGCAAAGGCATCCAGCGCCCCGGTGCGCACCATCGCCCCCATCACGATGAACATCGCGGTGATCGTCCACGGCGCCGGGTTCGACAACACCGACAGCGCCGCGTCATAGGGCAGAACCCCAAGCGCCAGCAGCACGGCAACGCCCCCGACAGCCACCACCTCTGTCGGATATATCTCGCGCACGAAAAGGATGAACATCGCCACGACAGTGGCAATCGCTACCCAAGCCTGTGTCGTCTGACCGAGGTCCATGAACTGCATGTCGGTTTGGTCCGTCCCTGTTCAACCCGCCGCATACTGACGACCTCGCGGCCCCGGCGCAAGCACGCCGCGCGCCCGGCTCAGCGGGCTTCGGGACCGCTTTGTTCAAGCCTGCCGCCCTGACGGACCATCTTGACGCAGGTTGCCTTGCCGGTCCGGTCATCCGTCTCGATGTAAAGTCCGCTCAGCGTTGCCTCGCCAAGCGCGGGCTGAAAACGGCCCTTGGCCATGCCGGTGATGAAACGGCGCATGGGTTCGGCCTTGTCCATGCCGATGACGCTGTCGTAATCGCCGCACATGCCCGCATCCGACAGAAACCCGGTGCCGCCCGGCAGCACCTGCGCATCCCCGGTCGGTACATGGGTATGCGTGCCCACCACCATGCTGGCCCGCCCGTCGCAGAAATGGCCCATCGCCATTTTCTCCGAGGTCGCCTCGCAATGCACATCCACAAGGATCGCCTGCGCCTGCCCGCCCAGCGGATGACGCCGCAACACCTCGTCCATCGCCGAGAACGGATCGTCGAAGGGCCGCTTCATGAACACCTGCCCCAGCACCTGTGTCACCAGCACCTTGCGCCCGCGCCGGTCGCTGAACAGCCCGGCGCCGCGCCCCGGCGCCTGCTTGGCGAAATTCAGCGGACGGATCACCCGCGGCTCGCTTTCGATAAAGCTCAGCATGTCCTTCTGATCGAAGGCATGATCGCCCAGCGTCACCACGTCGGCCCCAGCGTTCAGGATGCCGCGGGCATGCTCGCCCGTCAGCCCCATTCCGTTCGAGGCATTTTCGCCGTTCACCACGACGAAATCCAGATTCCATTCGTCGCGCAGCCGCGGCAGATTTCCCGCGATGGCGTCGCGCCCGGCGCGCCCCATCACGTCTCCAAGAAACAGTAATCTCATGGGGCTCTGCCTTAGTCGGGCGCGGCGCGAAAGCAAAGAGCCATCTTTGCCGCAGCCCGTGCTTTGCACCAAAGGCTCAGCGGCAGCTCATGGCCCGGTCCACACCTGCCGCGCTATAAGGCGCAAGGCGGCGCGCGATCAGCTCTCCCTGCACCAGCCGGATGGCGCGGATATCTCCCCAGTCGCCACTGGGCACCACCATCTCTGGCCCGTCGCCGCAATCGCGCAGCCCGCCTTCGATGTGATCCCAGCCGATCCGGTGGTTGGAATAACCGCGCTGACGCGCCACTTCGCCCATTTCCGTGGACATCGGATCGTAGCGGATGACCCGCAGGACCTTGGCCAGATGCGGGCGATCGACATAGGCAATCTCGACATGGCCGTCGCCGTCCAGATCACCGACCCCGACAGGCGCCACCCAGCGATGGGCTTGCCCGACATATGGCCCGGCGGCAAGCAACCCACCATCGCCCCAAAGCGTGATGCGTGCGCCAAGCCTCAGATCGCTCTGCACGACCAGAATGGCGGTCTGCGTCCCCAGATCGACCAGACGCGGCGCGATATCCTCGAACACGGCGCTGGGGGGCAGTTGCACGACGATCTCGGCTCCGCTGAGCCGCAGGATCCGCATCTCGCCCCATTCCGCCTCGCCGCCCAGCACATCATGACCATATCGCGTCACCGGCAGCGCGAACCGCGCCCCGACAACCGGATCCTGCGCCGCGGCAGCCCCCGCCAGCCACAGGCACAACGGCAGCAACGCGCCGCGAGCCAGACCGCGCAACCCGCGCGGCCGATGTCGCGGCGCCCGGCTCAGATCTGTTTTTCCGGCATCTGGACGACAAGACCGTCCAGCGCATCGCTCACCTTGACCTGACAGGTCAGCCGCGAGCGGGCCGGATCGGGTTGAAAGGCGAAATCCAGCATGTCCTCTTCCATGTCATCCTTGGCGGGCAGCTTTTCGACCCAGTCGGGATGGACATAGACATGGCAGGTGGAACAGGCGCAGGCGCCGCCACAATCGGCATCAATGCCCGGAATGTTGTTGTCCCGAGCGCCTTCCATGACGGTCATCCCGGTGGCGACCTCGACGACGTGCTCGGTGCCGTTGTGCTCGATATAGGTGATCTTCGCCATGACACGCGTTCCTTCTGGCAGTCCTGATGTTGCAGTGCTGCGCATGTTCCTAGTCAGCCCGCCTGCGATACGCCAGCCCCCGCCATGCGCTTGGCCCAAATTTCTCGAAAACCACAGCGCGCGCTGCTCATCCCGTGGGCCGCTTTCCCCCATGGGGCAAACCCGCTAACCTGCCGCCAAAGCGCCCATTCCGAAGGCCTAAGCATGATCCGCCCGCCATTCCTTGCCGCCCTGCTGGCGTCGTGCCTTGTCGCCTGCACCGGCGCGATGCCCGATGACAACCCATGGCCAGACATCGACGCCCCCCGCCCCGAGCGGCTTGCCGATGGCACTTGCCAAGCGCGCGAGGTCACGCCGGCGGTCTATGAACATGTGATGGGCGAAGTGCAGGTGGTGCAGGCCGAGATCGCCGAGGATGGCACCGTCCTGCGCCCGCCGATTTATCGGCGCGCCCCGGTGCCGCGCGTCGTCACGCCCCGCGAAGAGCTGATCTTCGCCAGCCCCTGCCCCGAGGATTTCACCACCGACTTCGTCTCGACGTTGCAACGCGCACTGGCCGCGCGCGGCGTGTTCCACGGGCCGGTGAGCGGCATGCTCGATGCGCCGACCACCGCCGCAATCCGCACATGGCAAACCGAACGCGGATTGCCCAGCGGCCAGCTGTCGCTGGAAACCGCACGCTTTCTCGGCATCATCGCAACCCCGATCGACCAGATCGAACCGGCCTGATCGATATGGTCTGATCGAATTGGCCTGAACCCGCCGTCCCTTCCGGGCGGTCCGCAAGCGGGTCAGAACAGAGCCGGTCAGACCACATGGGGCCACGTCAGAGCCCAGATCATGAAAAGGGCGCGGCCTCACAGCCGCGCCCAATCGTCGGTCAAAAAGACCCGAACTCAACTTTCGTCAAGCGACAGTGCCACAAAGCGCGGATCGCCGCCGCGACGCACCAGCAGCAGGATCGACTTGCGGCCCGCCTCGCGCGCCTCGTCGATCTTGTCTTGCAGATCGGTCACGCTCATCACCTGCGCCTGACCGGCTTCGGTGATCACATCGCCCTGACGCAGACCCTTTTCAAAGGCTTCCGCCCCCTCGTCGACCGCGAGCACGGCAAGGCCCTTATCGCTTTCCGAAAGGCCCAGCTCGGCGCGCAGATCGGTGGTCAGTGGCGACAGGGTCAGCCCCATCAGCTGGGTTTCGGCGGGCTCTTCCGGGGCCAACTGCTGGCTGGCCGGGAAGCTGCGCTCGGCTTCTTCGCGCCGGCCAAGGGTGATCAGCAGCGTCTCGGTGTTGCCACCGCGATTGACCACGACGCGCACCGATTTGCCCACTTCGGTATTGCCGACAGCACGGACCAGCTCGCGGGTGTCGGACACGTCGCGACCGTCGAACTTGACGATGACATCGCCGGCCTTCATGCCGGCATCCATGGCCGGGCCCTCGGGTACGTCGGACACCATCGCGCCGCTGGCAGAGGCAAGGCCAAGCGCTTCGGCCATATCCGGCGTCACGTCCTGAATGCGCACCCCAAGCCAGCCCCGGCGGGTCTCGCCATATTCCTTGAGCTGGGCGACGACCTTCTGCACCACGTTCGACGCCATCGAGAAGCCGATGCCGATCGAACCGCCGTTCGGCGACAGGATCGCGGTGTTCACGCCGATCACCTCGCCCTTCATGTTGAACAGCGGCCCGCCCGAATTGCCGCGGTTGATCGCCGCGTCGGTCTGGATGTAATCGTCATAGGTGCCCGACAGCGCCCGGTTGCGCGCCGAGACGATCCCGGCAGAGACCGAGAACCCCTGCCCCAGCGGGTTGCCCATCGCCAGCACCCAGTTGCCGACGCGCGAGGCGTCGCTGTCGCCGAACGAGACGAATTTCAGCGGCGAGTCTGCCTCGACCTTGAGCAGCGCGATATCGGTGTTGGGATCGGTGCCCACCAGCGTCGCCGGCAGGGTAAAGCCTTCGAAGAACTCGATGGTGATCTCGTCGGCGCCGTCGATGACGTGGTTGTTGGTGACGATGTAGCCGTCCTCGGAAATCACGAAGCCCGAGCCCAGAGCCGAGGAGCGGCGCGGTTGAGACCGATCACCGCCGTTACGGTCCTGAAATTCGCGGAAGAAATCCTCGAACGGAGAGCCCTCGGGCACGATGCCCTGCGGCCCGGTGCGCCCGGCGACCATGGTCGAGGTCGTGATGTTGACCACCGCCGGGCTGATGCGCTCGGCAAGATCGGCAAAGCTGTCGGGCATGCTCTGCGCACGGGCCATCAACGACTGTGACACGATCAGAAAAATCGACAGTGACGCGATCCAGAATAACCGGAGCGGCCGAGAGCCTTGTATTTCAGCAAGTGTTAAGGGTTTCACCTGGAACTCCTATATTGCGACAGGCACCATGCCCCGCGTGCGCGGTCGTCCTGCCCTATCTTCAACGAGGCTAACATAGTGATCCGGCAGAACCACGTCATAAAAGGTTGCAACGTCATCAAGCGCATGTGAAAGCGCGTGCCCGAACCGCGATGACGCAGCCGGAAAAGGCAGGTGCCAAGCCACTGCAGGGAACTGCCGAGCCTTGTTTCTACGTGGGGCGATTGCCGGATACCGATCCGGCGAGAACCCGGATCCGGTCGGACACCCCACCCGTTGCGACGCATTGCCGCGCAGCGGAAGACGGGCGGCTCAGCCGTGAAACATCCAAAGCAGAACCAGACCTGTCGCCAGCGAGGCCAGACCAAGGGCGCGGCGTGCCTCGATGGGCATCATACGAAGCGCCTCCAGCAGGCGTTCGACAAGCGAAGGGGCCAGTGCGTACACCAGCCCCTCGATCACGAGAACCATGGCGATCCCCGTTGCGATATCCGTCGCCGTCATTCCGACGCGGGTGCCTCGGTTGCGGGCTCGGCCGGTGCAGCAGCAGGCGCTGCCGGGGCGTTGCTTGCAGGCTCTTCTTCCGGGGCCGATGCAGGCGCGTCGGCCTCAAGCGCCACCGGAACCATCTCGCCCTGACTCTTGAAGTACTCGAAGAACTCCGAGTCCGGCGTCATGACCAAGGTCGAGTTGTCGCCCTGAAGCGCCGCCTCATAGGCCTGAAGCGAGCGATAGAAGGCAAAGAACTCCGGGTCAGCGCCGTAGGCTTCTGCAAAGATGCCGTTGCGTTCGGCGTCGGCTTCACCGCGGGTCACATCGGCATCACGCTGCGCTTCGGAGCGGGTTTCCACCACGGTACGATCCGCCAGCGCGCGCACACGCTGCGCCGCCTCGTTACCGCGCGCGATCTCGTCGGCGGCTTCGCGTTCCCGCTCGGCGCGCATCCGGGCAAAGGTCGCTTCGAGGTTCTGCGACGGCAGGTTGGTCTGCTTGAGCCGCACATCGACCACATCAAGCCCGAGCGACAGTGCCGAGGCCCGCGCCGCATCGCGGATGCGGTTCGAGAACTGGCGACGGTCAGCCGACAGGATCACGTCGGATGTGACCTGATCGGCACCCAGAACTTCGCGGATCTGCGCGTTGAGAATGCCCGACAGGCGATCCTCGGCAGTGCGCAGCCCGCCCACGCCGACGGCCTGACGGAATTGCACGACATTGGCGATCCGGTAGCGCGCGAAGGCATCGACCACGAGGCGGCGGTCATCGGACGGCGTGACCTCGATGGTGTCGGTGTCCAGCGACAGGATGCGGTCGTCATAATACACGACCTCCTGGATGAACGGGATCTTGAAGGCGAGGCCCGGGTCTTCCTTGACGGCCTTGATCTGGCCAAACTGAAGCACCAGCGCCTTTTCACGCTCGTCGACCACAAAGATCGACGATAGCACCAGCACCAGAGCCACGACCACCGCGGGCAGAATATAAGCTGTCTTGCGCATGGATCAGTTCCCCCCTGCCGGACGACGGTTCAGCTCATTGAGCGGCAGATAAGGCACCACGCCCTGCCCGCCGTCGGTCAGAGAGCCATCGAGGATGGTCTTGTCGACATCGCCCAGCACGCGCTCCATGGTCTCGAGATAGAGACGGCGGCGGGTGACTTCGGGGGCCTTGACGTATTCGGTGCGCACCGCCGAGAACCGGCTGGCCTCACCAACCGCCTGGTTGACCTGCTGCGCGCGATAGCCTTCGGCTTCTTCGCGGATCTGTGCCGCGTCACCGCGGGCTTCGGCGACGACCCGGTTGGCATAGGCGTCGGCCTGGCGTTCCAGCCGGTCGCGCTCCTGCTCGGCGGCCTGCACTTCGCGGAAGGCGTCGATGACCTCGCGCGGTGGGTCGGCCGTATCAAGGTTGACCCGCACCACGTTGATGCCGCTTTCATATTCGTCCAGCGTCGCCTGGATCACATCCATCGCGGTGTCGGCAATCAGGCCCCGGTCACGGTTGAGGATCGGCGCAAGGTTCGATGCGGCGATGATCTCGCGCATCACCGCCTCGGACACCGCCTGAACCGTCAGCTGCGGATCGCGGATGTTGAACAGCACGCGGGACGGATCAGAGATGTTCCAGACCACCTGAAATTCGATGTCCACCACATTGGCATCGGTGGTCAGCATCAGCCCTTCGGAATTGCCGTTGCGCCCGCCGCCGATGGTCTCGGTGCGTTCCGATGTCACGTTCACCACCTCGGCGGTGACAAATGGCCATGGCGCAAAGTTCAGACCGGGATCGCCGGTCGAGCTGTACTTGCCGAGAAACAGCTCAACAGACTGTTCTTCGGGGCGCACGGTGTAAAAGCTCATGTAGGCCCAGAGCGCGAGAGCGCCAAGCGCCGCCAGCGCCACGGTGCCCTTGCCAAAGCCCGGCCCGCCAGACCCGCCCGAAGGCGCGCTGCCATTGCCGCCACCGCGCCCGCCCATAAGCACGCGCAGCCGTTCCTGGCCTTTTTTCATCAGCTCGTCGATCTCGGGGATCTGCGGATCCTCGGGCTTGCGCCCGCCGCGATTCCCGCCGCCGCCATTCGATGGCGGGCGAGAGCCGCCCTGATTTCCACCGCCACCCCAGGGGCCGCCGCCGTTTCCTGCCATGTACTCCTGTCCCTCTTTCCCTCTGGACTCCCTTGTCCAGCGTAACCTGTGTATTCTGCCGCCGGTTTCAAGCCGTGCGGGTCGGATTGCGCATCGTAACGATCTCTTCGGACATGGTCGGATGCACCGCGACGGTCCGGTCAAAGTCTTCCTTGGTGGCGCCCATCTTGATGGCGATGCCCGCAAGCTGGATCATTTCGCCAGCGCCGGGGGCCACGATGTGGCAGCCCAGAACGCGGCGGGTGTCTTTGCAGACGATGAGCTTCATCAGCACCCGGGCAGGCCGCCCCGCGAAAGAGGTCATCATGGGGCGGAACGAGGTCGAATAGACCTCGATCGGGCCTTTTTCACGGGCGTCTTCCTCGGACAGGCCCACGGTGCCGAATTCCGGCTGGGTGAACACCGCCGACGGGATCAGATCGTGATCGACCGGCGTGGGGTTGTCCTTGAAGGCGGTTTCGACAAAAGCCATGCCCTCGCGGATCGCCACCGGGGTCAGGTTGACCCGGTCGGTGGCATCGCCAATGGCCCAGATCGAGGGCACGGCGGTGCGGCTGTATTCGTCGACGATCACCTCGCCCTTGCGGCCAAGTTCCACGCCCGCCTCTTGCAGGCCGATTCCATCGGTGTTTGGCTTGCGCCCGGTGGCAAAGAACACAAGGTCAAAGACCCGGGTTTCGCCATTGGTCGCCTTGACCCAGATCGGACCGTCCGCGCCTTGCGGCGACTCGACGCTGGCTTCGTGCATCGGTGTGCCCATCGGCACCGCGCCTTGGCTTTCGCCGGCCAGATCCTCGGCGGTGGCGCAGCGCATTTCGACGATGTCGGTGCCAAGGTGCAGCTTGATGCCACGTTCCTGCATGGCGTCGGAAATCAGGCCGCGCGCTTCTTCGTCAAAGCCGCGCAGGATCTGCGCGCCGCGGTAGAATTGCGTCACCTCGACACCAAGCCCGTGCAGGATGCAGGCGAATTCCGACGCGATATAGCCGCCGCCAACGATCAGTATGCTTTTCGGCAGCTTGGGCAGGTTGAAGATATCGTCGCTGACGATGCCCAGATGGGCGTTTTGCACCTCGGGGCGCACCGGGCGCCCGCCGGTGGCGATGAGGATATGCTTGGCGGTAAAGCTTTCTCCGGTCGAGAGGGTCACGCTGTTGGGGCCCGACACGCTGGCGCGCGCATCAAAGCTGGTGACCCCGGCATTGCCAAGCAGCTTGCGGTAGATGCCCTCAAGCCGGTCGAGCTCTGCCCCGAGTTTGCCCTGAAAGGCCGACCAGTCGAACGTGCCTTCGCCGTAGGTCCAGCCATAGCCGGCGGCGTCGGAGACGATGTTGCCATATTCCGAGGCGAACACCATCAGCTTCTTGGGCACGCAGCCGCGGATCACGCAGGTGCCGCCGTAGCGATCCGCTTCGGCCAATGCGACCCTGGCCCCTGTCTCGGATGCTGCAACGCGCGCCGCGCGCACGCCGCCAGAGCCGCCACCGATGACAAAGAGATCATAGTCAAAGTCGGTCATTGTCGCGTTCCCGTATCCTGGCACTGTCTTTGCTTCGGACAAGGGTATCCCACAGGGCCGCGTCGATGACCAGAGCCGGGGACCAGAGCCGAGGCCCGTTCTCAGATATCGCGGAACAGATTGTCGCCTTCGGCGAATTCCATCCGGTGCTCTTCGACGGTGCCAGCGTTGATGTCGCGGGTTTCCACCCGGCCATCGGCATAACCGATCACCACTCGATCGCAGATGTCGATGAACAGCCCGTTTTCCACGATGCCGGGGATCTGATTGAGGATCAGCGCCATCTGACGCGGATCGCCAATGCGCGCCAGGTGCAGATCAAGGATGAAATTGCCCTCGTCGGTCAGATAGGGCGTGTCGCCGTTCATCCGCAGCGTGCTGTCGCGGTTCATGACATCCATCGACACCAGCGCCTCTTCCAGAAGCGCCTGCGTCGCGGTCCAGCCGAACCGGATCACCTCGACCGGCAGCGGAAACGCCCCGAGCGTCTCGACCTCCTTGGCGGCATCGGCGATGACCACCATCTGGTCCGACGCGGTGGCGACGATCTTTTCCTGAAGCAGCGCGCCGCCGCCACCCTTGATCAGGTTCAGCTCGCCGTCGAATTCATCGGCGCCGTCGATGGTCAGGTCAAGCCAGCGCGCCTCTTCCAGCGTGATCACCTCGATGCCAACCTCGCGGGCCAGATCCGCGGTGCGGGTCGAGGTCGGCACGCCCTTGAAGAACAGCCCCTCTTCGCGAACCCGCTCGCCCAGACAGCGCACCAGCCACGCGGCGGTGGACCCGGTGCCAAGACCAACCCTCATGCCATCCTCGACAAAGGCCGCGGCACGTTTGGCAGCGACGAATTTGGCCTTGTCGATGGGCGAAAGTTCTCCGGTCATGATGGTCTCCTAGAATCCACGTGTCTGCGGCCTTATACGGGCGCACCCGCCAGCGCGCGATAGCGGATTCGCCGCAGAGGGCGTGAATTGCCTCGGGCTTTGGGGGTCTTTGCGCATTCCTGCGCTGGAATGCCGCATTCGTCCTGTGCCGCGGCGCCCCGTCGCGCTAGGCATGAGGAAACCGATCGCAGCAGGGGCGCCATGTTTCTTTCCGTCTTCGACATGTTCAAGATCGGCATCGGGCCGTCCTCCTCGCACACCATGGGGCCGATGGTCGCCGCCGCGCGGTTTCTCGACACGCTGCGCGCCGCGCCGTTTTCGGCGCATGGGCTGAAGGGCTCGCTGCACGGCTCGCTAGCCTTTACCGGGGTTGGCCATGCCACCGACCGGGCGACCATTCTGGGCCTCGCCGGGTTCACCCCCGAAGGCTATGTCGCCAGCGAAGCCGACGCCGCCATGGCGCGCATCTCCGCCGAAAAGCGGGTTACCCCCGACGGGCTTGGCGCGCTGGCCTTCGATCCCGCCACCGATCTTCGTTTCGATTATGATCACGCCCTGCCGGGCCATGCCAATGGCATGATGCTACAGGCGGTGGATGCGCAGGGCGACGTGATCCTGTCGGAAACCTATTATTCGGTCGGCGGCGGCTTCGTGCTGACCGAAGCCGAACTTGCGGCGGGCGATGACGTGGATCAGGGGCCAAAGGTGCCCTTCCCGTTCCGCTCCGCCGCCGAAATGCTCGAGATGGCCGCGACCTCCGGCCTGAGCATCTCCGAAATGAAGCGCCGCAACGAGCTGTCGCGCCGCCCCGCCGCGCATCTTGACGAGGGGCTGGCGCGGATCTGGGAGGTGATGAACGGCTGCCTCTCGCGCGGGCTCGGCCGCGATGGTATCCTTCCCGGGGGGCTGAAGGTCAAGCGCCGCGCCAAGGCGATCCATGATGCGCTGCGCGAGGAATACGGGCGCAACCTGACGGCACCGCATGTGATCAACGACTGGATGAGCTGCTACGCCATGGCAGTGAACGAAGAGAACGCCGCGATGGGCCAGGTTGTCACCGCGCCGACCAACGGCGCGGCGGGCGTGGTGCCCGCAGTGATCCGCTACTGGCTGGATTTCGTTCCCGGCGCGATGTCGACACAGGTTCCCGAATTTCTGCTGACCGCCGCCGCCATCGGCGGTCTGGTCAAGTACAACGCCTCGATCTCGGGCGCCGAAGCGGGATGTCAGGCCGAAGTCGGCAGCGCGGCGGCCATGGCGGCGGCCGGGCTGTGCGCCGTGATGGACGGCACCCCGGCGCAGATCGAAAACGCCGCCGAGATCGCACTGGAACATCACCTCGGCATGACCTGCGATCCGGTGCGCGGCCTCGTGCAGGTGCCCTGCATCGAACGTAACGGGCTGGGCGCGATCAAGGCGGTATCGGCGGCGAGCCTCGCCCTGCGCGGAGACGGCACCCATCTTGTGCCGCTGGATGCCTGTATCGAAACCATGCGCCAGACCGGGCGCGACATGCATGCCCATTACAAGGAAACCTCGCTGGGTGGGCTCGCGGTGAACATTCCCAACTGCTGACCCCTTGCGCGGCGCGCCCTTCCCCGCATAAGTCCCCCGCATGAGCAGCACCTACGATCCGCCCCAGGGGGACATTCCCGTCCTGCACCACGACCACGAGCTTTTGCTGGTCGACAAGCCCGCCGGGTTGCTGTCGGTGCCCGGCAAGGGGCCAGAGCTGGCGGACTGCCTGATCGCGCGGCTGGAACGGATCTTCCCGACGGTGCGGCTTGTCCACCGGCTCGATCGCGACACGTCGGGCGTGATGGTCTTTGGCCTGACCGAGCACGCTCAGCGCCACCTCGGTCGCCAGTTCGAAGAACGGCGCACGAAGAAGACCTACATCGCCCGCCTCGCCGGTAAGCTCGAACCAAAGACCGGAACCGTCGATCTGCCTTTGATCGTCGACTGGCCTAACCGGCCCCTGCAAAAGGTCTGCCACGAGACCGGCAAGCCCGCGCTCACCGACTGGCGCGTGCTGAAGAGCTCCGATGAGGAAACCCGCGTCAGACTACACCCGCTGACCGGCCGCAGCCACCAGCTGCGCGTTCACATGCTGGCGCTTGGTCACCCGATCCTGGGCGATCCGTTCTACGCGCCAATGAGCGCAGCCGAATATCCACGTATGATGCTGCATGCCGAAGAACTACGATTGCATCACCCCGACGGCGGAGCGGGCGTCAAGTTTCGGGTAAAGGCTCCTTTCTGACGCAGTTGCACGTCCCGGCGGTCCGTGTGGATTGACATGCCGGATGCCTCCGGCGGGGATATTTTAGGCCAGAAGAAGTCAGGAGCGCCGCGCCCCGGTTTCTTCTGGCTTCAAATATCCGGGGGGGGCGCGCGCAGCGCGGGGGGCTGGCCCCCTCTGCCTTTGACGATCACGCAAGGACGTCGCGGCATGCGAAACCTGCATGTCTGCCTTGTCAAATGAGCAAGGCTCGATGCGCTGACACCGCGCGCTGTTCGCGGTAACCGGGCGGTCACCACGAAAATTATGTCCAAGATCCGAACGGAAACGAAATAAAATGTCCTATTCCAGCGCCGATGCTGAAACGGCGGCGCCGCCACGCGCGCCCGCGCTCAATTCCCCCGCAAAAGTCCTGACGGCGAGCCTTGTTGGCACAACCATCGAGTTCTTCGACTTTTACGTCTACGCGACTGCGGCCGTGCTGGTCTTCCCCCAGCTGTTTTTCCCCGGCGCCGACGCGATGACCGCCCTGCTCGCCTCGTTTGCGACCTTCTCGATCGCCTTCTTCGCCCGCCCGCTGGGCGCGGTGGTGTTCGGGCATTTTGGTGACCGCATCGGGCGCAAGGCGACGCTTGTCGCGGCGCTACTTACCATGGGCATCTCGACCGTCATCATCGGCCTGCTGCCGACCTACGAGCAAATCGGCATCGTCGCGCCTCTGTTGCTGGCGCTGTGCCGCTTTGGACAGGGCTTTGGTCTTGGTGGCGAGTGGGGCGGCGCGGTGCTGATGGCGACCGAGAATGCCCCCGAGGGCAAGAAGAACTGGTACGGCATGTTCCCTCAGCTTGGCGCGCCGCTGGGCCTGTTCCTGTCTTCGGGCATGTTCTGGGTGCTGTTGCAATTCATGCCCGAAGAAGCGCTGGAAAGCTGGGGCTGGCGAATTCCGTTTCTGTCCTCCCTGCTGCTGATCATCGTCGGACTCTGGGTACGCCTGTCGATCACCGAGACCCCCGATTTCCAGAAGGCCATCGACAATGAAGAGCGCGTCGCCGTGCCGGTTGTCGAGATCTTCAGCAAGCACAAGGTCTCGCTTTTCCTTGGCACATTTGTGGCGCTGGCGACCTTTGTGCTGTTCTACATCAGCACCGCCTACTTGCTGAGCTATAACGTCAAGGTCGTGAAGATCCCCTTCACCGACGCGCTGGCGATCCAGATCTGGGGCGCGGTGATCTTCGGCCTGTTCATTCCGGTCGCGGGCAAGACCGCAGAGCGGTTCGGACGGCGCGAAGTCTTGGTCGCAACGACGCTGGCCATTGCAGCGTTCTCCTTTCTCGTGCCGGTGCTCATGGTCGAGAACGAGGTCCGCATCATGATCTTCATCACGCTTGGCATGGCGCTGATGGGCATGACCTACGGGCTGATCGGCACCGCGCTGGCGGCGCCCTTCCCGACCCGGGTGCGCTATACCGGCTCGTCGCTGACCTTCAACTTCGCGGGCATCGTCGGGGCCTCGCTTGCGCCCTATATCGCGACCTACCTGCAATCGACCTATGGCATCGCTTATGTCGGGTATTACGTCCTGATCGCGGCGCTGATCACACTGGCCTGCATCTTTGCCAGTGGACGCGGCAAGGTCTGAGCAAAGAAGAACGGCGGTCCCTTGAAGCCGCCGTTTTCCTATTCCTTTTCGATACCGTATTTCTTGAACAATCCGCCCTGCGTCATGAAGAACGCAAAGATTGCCGCGGTCAGGCCGAAGGTCTTGAAATAGACCCATGTCTCGGTCGGGAAATTGCGCCAGATCACCTCGTTGAGCAGCGCCAGACCGAAGAAAAACGCGCAGACCCGGCGGGTGAGGATCATCCAGCCCTCGTGCTGAAGCGGCATCACCCCTTCCATCACCTTGCGCAGCCAGCTTTCGCCGCGCAGCAGGCCTATCCCCAGCGCCGAGCCGAACAGCAGATAGATCAGCGTTGGCTTCATCTTGAAGAAGCGCTCGTCGTTGAGCCAGACCGACAGCCCGCCGAACACCACAATCAGCACCGCCGTGACGATCTGCATCGGCGACAGGTGCCCGGTCAGCTTCCACAGCAGCGCCGTGCTGATCAGCATCAGCGGGATGAACCCGGCAGTCACAAGGATGAAGCCCTCGTATTCGGTGCCACCGATGTCAAAGATCTTGTCCTTGAGCAGAACATAAGCGGCGAAGAACACCACGATGGGGCCGATCTCCAGCGCCGGTTTCAGGAAAGGGGTGATCTGTTTCGCCGTCATGGGGTGTCTCCGGGCCTGTGGGTCCGGAGTCAGATAGCCCCTGCGGCGAGGCTTCTCAATGGCGCGCGCTCACTGCGCGGCGCGGGAGAAGCCCTCGAAGAAAGCGTCGAAATGCTCTGATTGCCCGGCCAGCATGTCCAGCACCTGCATCGCCTGCGCCGACAGGCGCCCCTCGACGCGGGCGCGCATGACCGGCCAGTCCGCCCGGCGCTCCGCCCCTTCGGCATAAAGCGCCTCGGATAACTCGCGCAGCGGCGTGGCCCGCGGCGCACGGGTAAAGCCCATGCGCCCTGCCGCCTGCGGCTTGCGGAAGGCCACGCCCCCCGCCACCGCCGCGTGCCAGTGGCACACGAGGTAATCGTGATAATCATCGGCGATGTTGACGTGATCGCTGGTCTCGACGGTGAACATCTGGGTTTCGCGCTCGAGCCAGGCCGTCCAGAGCGGCGGCGGGGTTTCGCCCGCGTGGCGCAGCGCGATGCAGATCTCGGACAGCAGGTCGGAATTCTGCTCGAGGAACGCGAGGTTGCCGGCGAAATGCAGGCTGGTGATGGCGCGCGCGTCCAGCTGCGGGTCGCGGCGGCCATATTCGCCAAGGTAATAGACGATATGGGTCAGCTCGTAGGCGGCCTTCTTGTTGGGCAGCGTGAAGGTGGCGTTGCGGGCGCAAAAGGCGCGCAGCCGATCCTCGAGCCCGGCATCGTCTGACGCCTGAAAACCGCGCCGCGCCAGCAGCCGACGCGCTTCCATGCGCTGAAGGTCCGACAGCTCGGCCCCGGCAAGGTCGTCGCGCTGCGCGCTGGCGCAAAGCCGTGCGCCGATGTCGCCGCCCATGCCGAGATCTTCGAGATCGAGCACCATCGACAACAAGAAGCGATAATATTGCGGGAAGAAGGCCATGCGCTCTTCGGCCCCGGCGAGAAACCCCGCATGCACCTCAAGCGCCGCGCGCGGCACCGGGGTGCCGGTGCATTCCAAGATGTTCAGCAGCTCGGCGTTTTCCTTGAGCCAGAACGCGTCCTCCTGCCGCCTGCGGTGGTTGGCAAAACTGTCCAGCAGCGCGTGAAGGCCGTCTTCATGTCGGGGCGCTTGCTGCGGACGAAGGGCGATGACGTTGCTCATGGCGAACCTCTGGGCCGGATATCTGGGGCCGAAAACTTTGGGTTGAAATCTCGGGGCTGGCAGGGTGCAGCCGTGACTGCACCCTGAAAGGCTTGCGAGCGCCTCGCCCGACAGGGCGCCCGCAGCGGGGAGCGCTCAGGCGCAGCTGGTCGCGGTGGCGCTCAGCTCGGCGGGAGCCGCGCAGGAGGTGGCGGTCGCGGTCAGCTCGGCGCTGACGGCGCAGCTGGTTGCGGTGGCTTCAAGCCCAGCCGGGGTGGCGCAGGAGGTAAAGGCCGAGGTCAGCTCGGAGGTCACGGCGCAGCTGGTCGCGGTGGCTTCAAGCCCAGCCGGGGTGGCGCAGGAGGTAAAGGCCGAGGTCAGCTCGGAGGTCACGGCGCAGCTGGT
>NZ_JAUOQN010000160.1:0-1104 GCF_030547555.1 Salipiger sp. 1_MG-2023
CCCTCCCCCGCGCTGCTCAGTAGCCGCGCGCCCGGTCGACCATGAACTCCGACCGCGGGCCCCGCGCCAAGGCGCGGACGGCCTCGATCAGCTGAGTCGCGACGATATTGGGCGACGAGTGGCGCGCCAAATGGGGGCTAATCCTGATCGTCGGATGCCGCCACCCGCGACAGGGGGGCCCGCCGGAAACGTCCAGAGAGGCACCGGCAAGTTCCCACCATCGAGCGCACCGAGCAGTTCCGCGTCGACGAGGGGATCGCTTCCGCCGATCTGCAAGAGGTAGCCCCCCGAACTCAGCCGCGCGAAGAGCCCCGCACCGAGGGCATTTCCGTTGCTTCGGTCAACTGCAGCGCGTTGATCTGATAATTCGCCTCTCCTGCCGCATCATGCACCGCCTGCGGTCCCGAGAGGTAGGTCACCCGTTCGAGCTGCGTTTCCTGCCGCGCGCGAGGCGACCCGGACACGGTAGCCCAAGGTCGAAGGGACCCGCACGATCGCCTGCTCGCTGGGGCCAAAGCCCAGGATCGCGACGGTCGCGGATTTCAGACACCGCATCTCGACCCGTGCCCAATCGCACCGCGCCGCCGCGTCGTCCATGACGCCGAAGGCCCGTTCGTGGTGCTGCACTTCATGCGCCGCGAGGCGCGGCATGTGCTTGGCCTGCTCCGTGTCGCGGACGCTATGACCGGGATCGGCCGGGCAGCCGTTCGCGCCCTGCCGAGTTTCTCCAACCAACCAAGCTTGCCGGAGATTTATGGCGCATGGCTGCGGGCCAGCCACAGACGGCGAACACCGCTCGGTAGCGGCTATCGCGCAGGTCCTTTCCGGCTGGACCACGACGATCGGGTCTCCACGCCCCTGTGGGCTTTTCTGCGCGAATACCGAGGGGTATTTATCTCGTGAATTGAGCGTGTTAGCTGGACTCTATGAGTCGGCCCATGCCGCCGAGCTATAAGACCAAGAAATGGCCGACCCACCACAAAGGATTGAAGCGGCGCGGCGCTTTGTCGATCCCTCGACCTGCGGGGGTAATCCCCCCCCGATCTTAAGTGGATGCGGAAGTAGAATTTTCTCGGCAGGATGAACGAGGAGATTCCGATGAAG
>NZ_JAUOQN010000161.1:0-1103 GCF_030547555.1 Salipiger sp. 1_MG-2023
CAAAGCCCCAGCTCTTCTTTGCTTTTGTCAGCCCGAGCAGCAGGTCGGCGATCTGTTCGTTCTCGTCGTCCAGCTTGCCTGGTCGCTTGACGAGGCTGGCACGTTGGCGCGCAACGGCGTGGGGCAGGGGAGGGTGGATGTCTCCACGCCTGCCACGGTCGGGTTGCAGGCGGGCAAGTGGTGCTCTTACGGCAAACATGGCGATCAGCCGGTGGATCAGGGGCCGGATGACGAGGCAAGCGTTACGTTTGAGACCCCACCGCTCGAGGCCGATTTCGAGATCGCCGGAGACCCCACGCTCGACATCAGTTTTACTTGCGACAAGCCTGTGGCGCTCATTGCGGTGCGTTTGATGGATGTGGCGCCGGACGGCAGCGCGACGCGCTTCAGCTACGGAGTGCTAAACCTCACCCACCGGGACAGTCACGAACACCCCGAGATGCTGGTAGCAGGCCAGACCTACAGGGCGCGCGTTCCGCTGAAACACGTGGCCCAGACACTGCGCAAGGGGCACAAGCTGCGCCTTGCACTCTCGAACACTTACTTCCCGATGGTATGGCCGTCGCCCGAGGCAGCGGTGCTGACGCTCGATCTGGCGAATTGCACCCTCACCTTGCCTGAACGCAACGGACCTGATGGCGAACTGCGTGATTTCGGCACACCTGTCGAGGCACCGCCGACGGAGACTGAAACGCTCGATAAAAGTGGCTTTGACTGGAAGGTCGAGCATCTGGACAAGGGCGGCGCGCGTGTCACGATCACCGACGATAGCGGCACCTTCCGTATTGTTGCCAGTGACCTGACAGTCAGCATGAAATGCGTCGAGACCTACGAACTGGCCAGCCCGGGCGACTTCACCCCGACAGCACGTATAACGTGGGAGCGTGGTGCGCGGCGCGGAAGTTGGGCAACCCGAAGCGAAACCGAGACGCTTGTGACCACGACGCGCACCCATTGACGGATCCGCGCAACGCTGCGCGCTTGGGAGGGCGAGACGCTTTGTCATGAAGAAGAGTGGGACGAGTTGATAGCTGTCACATCCCGGCAGGTAATATGGCTGTTTCTTGAACAGCTCTGGCTTGAGTTTGTGCCAGTCCTTCATC
>NZ_JAUOQN010000162.1:0-1082 GCF_030547555.1 Salipiger sp. 1_MG-2023
AGAGGTGGTCCTGAATTTTCGACCAGTTTTCCGCCGGGCTAAGCTGTAGCATGGGTTTCATTTCAGGCGGCAGCTTTCAGGTTTCGGGTCCGGCTATCATATGCCTCGCCCGGCGTCAGCAGCCCGTGGGAGGAGTGCGGGCGTTTTTCGTTGTAGTAGGTAATCCAGGCGCCGATCCCATCGCGGGCTTCAGAGCCGGTTTCGAAGGCGTTCAGATAGACGCATTCGTATTTCAGGGATCGCCAGAAGCGCTCGATCATCCGATTATCGATCCAGCGCCCGCGGCCGTCCATCCATTGCCCGGCAGGCGATTGCGAAGCAATCTGCCGAGAGGGGAGATCTTCACCTTGGCGTCGTGCAGCACGTCAGTGAAGTCGGTGCTGGTGAACTGCGAGCCTTGGTCGGAGTTGAATATCTCTGGCGGGCCGTATCTGGCCAGCGCCTCCTTCAGCGCCTCGACACAGAACCCGGCATCCATCGAATTCGACAGCCGCCAACTCAGAACCTTCCGGCTGTGCCAGTCCATGACCGCCACGAGGTACAGGAAGCCCCGGCGCATCGGGATATAGCTGATGTCCGTACACCAGACCTGATTGGGTCGGGTGATGGCCAAGCCTTTGAGAAGGTACGGGTAAACCTTGTGCTCAGGGTGTTTCTTGCTCGTCTTCGGCTCTTGGTAAATCGGCACCAGACGCATGAGCCTCATCAGCCGCCGCACCCGATGGCGCCCGCATTCGTGCCCCTCTCGATGCATGTGGCGGGCCATTTGCCGCGAGCCGTACCGTCGCCCATTGGACTTGAACCAATGGCGCCTCAATGGGCAACCGTTTCCAAGAACTGCCGGTCGATGACTTTCATGAACGCCAGGTTCTCGGCGCTTTCCCCGCGCGGGTGATAGTAGAGGCTGGAACGTGCCAGCGACAGCAGGCTGCACTGCCGCCGAACGCTGAGATCGGGATGGTCCTGCTTCACCGCTTTCTGCCTCCAGCGCCGAGGATGAGACTGGAGGCTTCCGATAAAAAATCCCGTTCCACGACCAGCTGGCCGATCTTGGCGTGCAGCTTCTCGACATCCTTCTCGGA
>NZ_JAUOQN010000163.1:0-1026 GCF_030547555.1 Salipiger sp. 1_MG-2023
GGCGCTTGCCATGCGCACGCCTGCCGAGGCATGCAGATTAGCGGCCTAACCTGAGCAGATTCCGCTGGGTCAATACAGGGCCAGAGTCCATCTCAAACTGGATTAGCTGCAGGGGGCAACGTCACAATGCCTCGTCACGCCAGGCACGGTCCGACAACCGGGCCGGATCGGCCCGCTTCGCCAGGTGCTCATTATACGTGGAAGGGGCTATCGGCAGGACAGTGCAGATCGGCTCGACCCCATGCTCCGCGCGATGCATGTCGATAAATGACACCATCACTTCGACCGGCGGTCGAGCTCCGCCATCGCAAAATACGCGGAGGCTTTGCGGAGGATCTCGTTCGCCTGGCGCAGCTCGCGGTTCTCCCGTTCCAGCGCCTTCATCTTGTCGGCGACATCTGTTGGGACGTCCGCCCGCTTGCCACTGTCGACTTCCGCCTTCTTGACCCACTCATTCAACGTGTGCGCGGAACAGCCGATCTTCGCGGAGATCGACATGATCGCCTGCCAGCGCGAACTGGGCTGGCCCTGGTTGTCCAGCATCAGCCGCACCGTACGCTCTCGGACTTCAGGAGAATACTTATTTGTTATCTTGCTCATTGTGGCTTCATCCTACTCAGGAGTTGAAGCCTCCGGCAACCCCGGTGCGGTTCAGTCCTTGCTGTCCCGACTCGCGGCGAGGGGCGGCGCAAGCTCCATGCAGCGATTCTGCGGCGACATTGCCTTTCCGATCGATCCCTTGTTCCGCGGGGAAGGGATCGATCGGAAAGGCAATGTCGCTGCTGGCCGGGTGCGATGCGGCTGCGTTGGTATGGGTGTCAGTCCGCCACCTCGGAAAAGGGCATTTCCGACTGCGAGACGAATTTGCCTCCCTCCAGAGCTTTCAACGCTTGCGTGTCCGTGTCTGTCCCGAGAGGGCTTTGTTGCACAAATCATCTGAAGGCTGCACTTCCCCTCTTATCTTTCCCGGTAGGACGTCCCCGTTCGCGGAACGTCTCCCCGGAGCGCCTGCAATGTGGGATGTCT
>NZ_JAUOQN010000164.1:0-1020 GCF_030547555.1 Salipiger sp. 1_MG-2023
TGGTGGGTGGCGAGAGCTTCGGGGCGGATGCGTCGCTGATCAAGGCGGATGCCAGCCGTTATACCAAAGCAGATTTCTCGGAATGGTCGGCGGAAGACGGGGCCAGCCGAGCAACGCAGGAATACCTCGACACCCTCGACGACGCCGCTTTCGGCGCAGCCACGCCCGTGAAGCCGAAGGCGATCTCGCCTACCGATCCCGCCGCACGGTTTACCGGAGCCAACGGTGATAGATCCTTCTTCGCCTACAGCACTAACTACCTGGTGGATCTGGACAACGCGATCATCGTCGACGTCGAGGCTACCGTTCCGATCCGGCAGGCCGAGGTCGGCGCCGTGCGTGACATGCTGACGAGAACCAGAGAGCGGTTCGACCTTCACCCGGACACGCTGGCCGCGGATACGGCCTACGGCACGGCCGAGATGCTCGGCTGGCTCGTCGGCGAACAGAACATCGAACCGCACATTCCGGTATTCGACAAATCCGAGCGCAAGGACGGCGCGTATCCGGCCACCGACTTCGCCTACGATGAAGCGGCAGACGAGTACCACTGCCCTGGAGGCCATGCGCTGAAGCCCTACTGGCGGGACATCTCGAAGGGGCGACCAGAGTTCGGAAAGGACGGCTTCAAGAAATACTTCGCCCGAAAACAGGATTGCGCCGCCTGCACCCTGAAACCCCGATGCACGCCCAATCAGACGACCCGCAAAATCTCTCGGTCAAGACACGAGCACGCGCGCCAAAAGGCGCGGGAGATCGCCACGACCGACGCATATGTTGCGTCGGGCTATGCCAGGAAGAAAGTCGAGATGCTCTTCGCCCACCTCAAGCGTATACTCGGTCTCGACCGCCTACGCCTCCGAGGACCGAACGGCGCCAAGGACGAGTTTCACATAGCCGCAACCGTCCAGAACCTCCGCAAACTCGCCAAGCTGAGGCCGTCACCGGCGTGAGACATCAGCAGGAACGCTCTGCCTAACTCGCCGGCCGGAAATTCGGGTCGAGTTTTTCAACACCATC
>NZ_JAUOQN010000165.1:0-1013 GCF_030547555.1 Salipiger sp. 1_MG-2023
TCAACGGCATCAAGCCATCAACACAAGATCAGGCCGCCGCTTGATGACCGCCCAAACACCAGATTTGACAATAGCTCTTGAACGAGGTGAAGAATCCGCGATGCGGCACATCATAGATGCTCGTTTGCCATAATGCTAATCGGAGTGGCGGGCAAGCGTAGAGGTCTGTATCGTTATGCCCAGTCAATGAATTTCCCAGTATAGGATCGACATCATGATTAAAATGAGAGAATTGAATTCTGGCTTTACGTATCGATCTTCGTGGACAGGATACGCCAAAGGTCGAGGTCTTGATATTGCTAACGCACCGGTTCTGCACAGCGCACGTATTGATGCGAACAAAGTCTACGAAGACCCTTTTAAGGGACCTCGGAACAGGTTCTCAAAAAAGTACGAACAGTTCATTCAGGCTTTGACAACAAGCCAGTACGCTATTGTCCGTCATGGCGGCAAGGATGAAAATCAAGAGCTGTTTGGATCGGGTAAACTGATTGCCATTTATGAGCTTGCTTCCTACGAAATTAATGAAAGCGGCTGCGTTAAGATCCAGCTCGGGAACCGCATCGCATTTTAGATTGGGATTTTGTATTTTTGCCGCCAAGCGTCGCTAGGCTATTCGGCAGGCATTCTGACGCAGCGTCAACAGCCCTTTGCAGACCTCCGCTCCAAGCGCGGCGGCTGACCAGTGTCAGCCCCGCTTTGCCCTATACCCAGAAAAGCCTACGCGGCTAAGCTGCCCTGCGTACCGAGAGCATGGGGCGGCAGCCGTGCGGACGGAGCGGCATAGGCTCCCCCACTTTCGTTGGCTGCTGTCAGTCGTAAAGCTGCCGTTCGGCGTATTGTCTTGTGCGAGTTGCTGCTCCCCCTTAAGAAGCGAGCTATGGCTGAATCTGGTGTTTGGGCGGTTAGAGGTGGTCGCGAGATTTCGGACCAGTTGCTGGTAGTGCCCCGAGAGGTGGTGTAAGAGCGCCGACCTTCGGAGAGGTCCAAGGCTGATCAGGTCGCCACGGCGG
>NZ_JAUOQN010000166.1:0-1004 GCF_030547555.1 Salipiger sp. 1_MG-2023
ACGACGCCCGACCCGACGGTGCGGCCGCCTTCGCGGATGGCGAAGCGCAGGCCGTCTTCCATGGCGATCGGTGCGATCAGCTCGACGGTGAACTTCAGGTTGTCGCCCGGCATCACCATCTCGGTGCCTTCCGGCAGCGTCACCGTCCCGGTCACGTCCGTGGTCCGGAAGTAGAACTGCGGGCGGTAGTTCGCGAAGAACGGCGTGTGACGGCCACCTTCTTCCTTGGTCAGGATGTAGACCTCGGATTCGAACTTGGTGTGCGGGTTCACCGACTTGGGCTTGCACAGCACCTGGCCGCGCTCAACCGCTTCACGGTCGATGCCGCGCAGCAGCGCGCCGATGTTGTCGCCTGCCTCACCGCGATCGAGCAGCTTGCGGAACATTTCAACGCCGGTGCAGGTGGTCTTCTGCGTGTCCTTGATGCCGACGATCTCGAGTTCGTCGCCAACGTTGACAACGCCGCGCTCGACGCGACCGGTCACAACCGTACCACGGCCCGAGATCGAGAACACGTCTTCGATCGGCATCAGGAACGGCTGGTCGACAGCGCGTGCCGGCTGCGGGATGTACTCATCCACGGCCGCCATCAGTTCGCGGATCTTGTCTTCGCCGATGGCGTTGTCACGGCCTTCCATCGCCGCAAGCGCCGAGCCTGCGATGATCGGAATATCGTCGCCCGGGTAGTCGTATTCGGTCAGCAGCTCGCGGACTTCCATTTCCACCAGCTCGAGCAGTTCCTCGTCGTCCACCTGGTCGACCTTGTTGAGGAACACCACCATGGCGGGGATGCCGACCTGACGGCCCAGCAGGATGTGCTCGCGGGTCTGCGGCATCGGGCCGTCAGCCGCGTTCACCACCAGGATCGCGCCGTCCATCTGCGCGGCGCCGGTGATCATGTTCTTCACATAGTCAGCGTGGCCGGGGCAGTCGACGTGGGCGTAGTGACGCGCTTCGGTCTCGTATTCCACGTGCGCGGTCGAGATCGTGATGCCGCGGGCCTT
>NZ_JAUOQN010000167.1:0-992 GCF_030547555.1 Salipiger sp. 1_MG-2023
ACCTCACCATAGCCGCAGGGCTCTGAACACAGCGCACCCACCCCGCACAACAGCCGCAACTGCACGAGCTGGTGCAGCTCCTATGAGTTGAGAAGCACCAGCAAGACTCGGCAATAAAAAGACCCGCCCTCGGCGAATGAAACGGGATCATCCTGGGCAGAGCGGTTTCGGAGGCAAAGTCACTTCATCGGCTCAACAAGACTCCGTCGCTGCCCAGATCGGGCGTGTATGGATGCTCCCATGTATGCAAACAGGATTTTCGGCACGATCGGGCATTTGATCAGGTGCGTTCGTGTGTCCGGTCTCGAAGTTGCAGCCTCTCATGGCTCCCGCGAGCCGGTTCTCGGATTGCACCCTGTCAAGCAGGAAAGCCTATATGTCAGATCCCGGATGATTGTAGACCCGTTTTCTGAACAGGTCGGGTCTGTCGTGTTGCCATTCCTTCAGGGCGGCGATGGGAGAGCGCCCTTTCAGGACGGTCTGCGGTAGCTGGCTGTTGTACAGGTGAACATAGCGCCGGATGGTCTGTTCGAGTTCTTCGCCGCTCCGGAAATGATGGCTTTGCAGGACATCCTCGATCCGCCCGTTGAAGCGCTCGACCATGCCGTTCGTCTGAGGCCGCATTGGCGGCGAAAGGCGGTGTTCGATGCCGAGAGCTGTGCAGAGCTGATCGAACTCGTGCTGCCCCGTGGGAATGCGCTTGCGCAGGCCGAACAGGCGGTCGGTAAAGGCGCGTCCGTTGTCGGTCAGCACCCGGGTGATCTTCATTGGCGCCGCGCGCTCCAGATCGCGGAGGAAGCGGCGGGCGTTGGCCGCGGCCTGCGCCGGGTAGATACGCACGAAGACCCAGCGCGTCGCCCGGTCGATGGCCACGAAGAGATAGCGGCGGCGGGTTTCGTCAGCCATTCGAGGGAGATACTTCACGTCGATATGCAGGTAGCCAGGCTCGTAGGCCTTGAAGCTGCCATGGGCCAGCTTCGGCACCTTCGGCT
>NZ_JAUOQN010000168.1:0-984 GCF_030547555.1 Salipiger sp. 1_MG-2023
GCCGAGCTCGAAGAGTTCCTGGCAGAGCGCAAGCTGACGCTGAGTGCCACGCTTGATGCCGCCGCCGCCTATGTCGATGCGGATTACGTCATCGTCGCCACGCCCACCAATTACGACGCCAAGTCGAACTATTTCGACACCTCCAGCGTCGAGGCGGTGATCGCGCAGGTGATCGCCGTCAACCCGCGCGCCACCATCGTGATCAAATCCACCATCCCCGTCGGCTACGTGCGCCAGCTGCGCCGCGAGATGGAAACCGATCAGGTGATCTTTTCCCCCGAATTCCTGCGCGAGGGCCGGGCGCTTTACGACAACCTGCACCCGTCGCGGATCATCGTCGGCGAGCGCTCCGAACGGGCCGAAACCTTCGCGCGACTGCTGCTTGAGGGCTCCGAGGAAACCGAGGTGCCCACGCTGTTCACCGACCCCGACGAGGCCGAGGCGATCAAGCTGTTTGCCAACACCTATCTTGCGATGCGCGTCGCCTTCTTCAACGAGCTCGACAGCTATTCGCTGGCCGGTGGCATGGACAGCCGCCAGATCATCGAAGGCGTCAGCCTCGATCCGCGCATCGGGGCGCATTACAACAACCCGTCCTTCGGCTATGGCGGCTACTGCCTGCCCAAGGACACCAAGCAGCTGCTGGCCAACTATTCCCACGTGCCGCAGAACCTGATCCGCGCCATCGTCGATGCCAACCGCACCCGCAAGGATTTCCTGTCCGATCAGATCCTGATGCGCGGGCCCAAGGTGGTGGGCATCTACCGCCTCGTGATGAAGGCGGGCTCGGACAATTTCCGCCAGAGCTCGATCCAGGGCATCATGAAGCGGCTCAAGGCCAAGGGCGTCGAGGTCATCGTGCATGAGCCGGTGCTGGAAGAAGCCGATTTCTTCCGCAGCCGCGTGGTCAACGATCTGGAGGCCTTCAAGGCCGAATGCGACCTGATCGTCGCCAACCGCATCACCGACGATCTGCGCGACGTG
>NZ_JAUOQN010000169.1:0-957 GCF_030547555.1 Salipiger sp. 1_MG-2023
GCGCGACTGACAAGCTCGGCCCGCCGGTGAGCGCGAGGCCCGTCGTGAGCTACACCATCAGTTGGGACATCATCCGCGAACGCAGAGCTGACCGGCGGCCCTTATGGGCAGAAAGATATCGCCAAACCACTCAGGGAGGCGCTCAAACCACGTTACCTCTGCAAAACTCAACGTTCCTCAAAGAGGGACAAGCTTTGTGCAGTGTACAAGGCCAAAATTCCTGATTTCGGTCATCCACTGAAGTTTAGGCCCCATGGATTAGGACCAACGATTAAGGTTAGAAGCCCGAAGCGCCCTCGCGACGGTCAATCTACAGGCGGCATTAATCTGAGCCTAAGCCGTTTCGACCAGACGAAAGTACACAAACTTCAGCATGAAGTTAGAGCAATTCGTGACTGCATGGAGCAGCACCCTCTAACTCATCCGAATGGAGTTCAATTCAGCAGAATTACGCGGATCTTCAACAATGCAAGTCTTGAGCATGGCGGAAGGAGCTACGGAAACTACCAAAACTTCTCTGAGAGCGTAAGGCTCACCATGACCATTGACGGAGAACCAGTGTGCGAGATCGACATCAAGTCCTGCTACCTAGCAATCATCGCCGGACGTTTGGGGGTGCGCCTGCCCGACGACCCTTATTCGGTATTCCCTTACGTTCGTAAACGGGAGGGACTGGATACCTACAAGGAGGCCCGCTCTCTTATGAAGCTGCTGGTATCGAAGCTTCTATCCGTCGACAGCGAACCGACATCGTTTCCAAGAGGCGAGAAGTTCAAAGCAGAAGACGGGTCAATCAAGACTCTGACCACAAAGCAGAAGTATCATGTCTCGAACAAGCTCAGCGCTAAGAACCTTTATGCGGAAATTTACGACACGTACCTGAGCTGCTCCCGATCTCTTGGACAGGATCTGGCGTGATTTAAGCTACTCGTTGCACCTGCTGATCGGGTTGGTTGA